>JBOGIN010001158.1:0-2265 GCA_050742275.1 Vicinamibacteraceae bacterium | reverse complement strand
GCTGTAGAGGATTCGGTTTTCCTTGACCTTGACGGGAAGCGTCGCTACACTTTCCGCGAATCCTTCGGTGCTTCCCAGCTACCGAACAAGTCGGTGCCTGGCATCGGCGCTTCGTCACCAACGACACAAGAGGTTCTCTATGAAGAAGGCCTGCAGGCAAGGCGTTCGTGTGGCTATTACCGCAAGTTTGACTGTCATGGCGCTGGCGATGGCCGCGACGGCCTACGCACAGGCGCCCAACACACGCTGGGTGTTCCCCGAAGGCGTCTACGATCAGGACGGCTTCTGGCGAGAGGAGATCATCGTCACGAACCCGGGTAACACGACGGTGCATGCGGCGTTGACGCTGCTGACGCCGACTGGCCGCTGTAGCGCTGGCTCGATCAATCCGCTGAATCCGCTGACCGCGATCGGGCCCACCAGCCAGTACAGATACGACATCGGGTTTGCATTCGTCGCGAAGTTCTGCCCACAGCTTCCGGCCTCGGGCGCCGTGGCCGTGATCCTCGAAACCACCGGGCCTGTCGTCGCGGAACGGACGATGTTCTGGGGCGGGCAGCACATGCGTGGGCAGACGGGTGAGGTTGGCTTTTCGGGCGCCGGTTCGTCGCGCTGGTATTTCGCGGAGGGCGCCGCGGTGGGGCCCTTCCAGACGTTCTTCGCCATCGCGAACACCGATCCCAGCCTGGATGCCCACGTCGAGGTGAGGTACCTGCTGGAAGACGGCTCCACGCGGACGAGTGAAGTACACGTGCCAGCCGGCACTCGCCAGACCGTCGAGGCGCCGCACGGCATCGGCGGATTCGGCGCCGAGGTTCGCTCGGTCAACGGCGTCGCCATCTACGCCGAGCGCGCGATGTTCTGGTCGAACTTCCAAGGCGGCCACACGTCGAGAGGGATCGCCCAGCCGAGCACGGAATGGCACCTTGCGGAGGGCGCGAACTTCCACGGCATGTTCACCACCTATCTCCTGTTCGCCAATCCCAATCCGAGCCCGATCACCGTTGACGTGCGTTATCTCACCGACGGCGGCGGCGTGACGTCGGCCGCGTACTCGGTGCCGGCGAACGGCCGACGCACCGTGCTGGTGGGCGCGCCCGGGCACGGTGGTCCGACGAACGCATCGTTCTCGGCGGTCGCCACCTCGTCGCAGCCGTTCATTGCGGAGCGGGCCGTGTATCTCGCTGGCATGAGCGAGGGAACCGCGGCTGCTGGCATTCCCGGTCCGGCTGTGCAGTGGGCGTTTGCCGACGGGGCCTCCGGCGGCTTCGCCGAGTATCAGCGTCTCGAGGATGCCGACCGCCTTGGGTTCGAAACATATTTCTTCATCTCGAACCCTCACGACAGCACGGCGACCGTGACCGCTCGCTACTATCGGCAGGATGGCACCGGCGTGGCGGAGTCGTACTCGGTGGAGCCGAGCTCCCGTGCGGCAATCCTCATCACGAACCCTGCGTTGAGCAATCAACGCTACGGTGCCGTCTTCACCGCGTCGCAGCCGGTCGTCGTGGAGCGCGCAACGTACTACAGCCGAGGTGCGCATGCGGTGTCGGGCGTGCCGTGGAGCGACTCGGTGGCCAATCCACGCGCCGTGGCAGCGCCAACAATCACCGGGATCGTCAATCCATTGACTGGCCAGCTCATCAGTCAATCCGTAGGCGGACCCGTGCTGCTCATGGGGAGCAACTTCGCCCAGGGTGCCACCGTGTCCTTTGGTGGACAGGCAGGCACGGTCCTCGACGTGCTCAACAGCGGCGCCATGCTCGTCGAGCCTCCGCGCGATGCGCCGTCGACCGAGGGGCCCGTGGACGTCGTTGTCAGTTGGCCCACCGGCCACTCGGTGACCTTGCCCGCCAGCTTTCAAGTGGCACGGCGGACGCCGGATCCGCCGCCGGGCCAGATCCTGCCGGTTCCCGCCTACGCGCCCGGCGTCGTCGTCCAAGTAGCGGCGGAGCGACCGGATCTCCTCGGGACGTCCTGTCAGGATCACTCCGGCTCGGCAGGCTGGGCCTTTCTCGACATGGTCGTCGATCGCTTGCGCCAACTCGACACACGCTGGGGCTATAACTGCAAGCGTGGCCACTGCGCCGACCCCTCCCAGGATGTCGTCGCCTATCACGGCGGTGCGGGGCCAACCGTCGAGGGCACGCCTGACGTCTGGGTCATCGACGTGATCAACTCTCACTGCGGATCGCCGTCACCGGGCTGGTTGAACCATGGCTTCGGCGGCGCGTCCGGCTGGACGAGTCGAGGACGGTTCTAGGA
>JBOGIN010001157.1:0-2993 GCA_050742275.1 Vicinamibacteraceae bacterium | reverse complement strand
GGAGCCGCCCGGCCCGACGTATATGGGCCTCGTGAAGGTGTCGACCGATGCGGGGCTGACCGGATACTCGGACGTGGAAACCGCCGCACCCGTGGCGAAGGCGGCCGTGGAGGCGCCGACGTGGGGTGAGGCGGGCATGGAATGCTTCGATGGGCTCGCATCGCTGCTCATCGGCGAGAACCCACTGGAAGTTGAACGCCTCTGGTACAAGATGTACCGAGGCAGCATCTATTACGGCCGGCGTGGCGTGGCCATACAGGCGATCTCCGCAATCGACATCGCGCTCTGGGATATTATCGGGAAGTTCTACCGACAGCCCATCCACGTCCTGCTCGGTGCCAAGTGGCGCGACCGCGTGCGGGCGTATGCGAGCACGCTGTTCAGGCCAACGCCGGAGTCCATGCGCAACGCCGCGGCGCGCTATGTCGATCAGGGCTTTACGGCGGTGAAGTTTGGCTGGGGTGGGTTCGGGAAGAATCCAAAGCAGGACGTCCGTCTCGTCGAAGCGGCGCGGGAGGGACTGGGCGACGTACGAGATTTGCTCGTGGACACTGGCTGGTTTGTGGAGCGGACGCCCAAAGAGGCCATCCAGGTCGCACGCGCGCTCGAGCCGTACCGACCGTACTTCATCGAGGAGCTGCTCCACCCAGAGGACTACGACGGCTACCGGCAAGTCGCGCAGCGGGTGGACACGCTCATCGCCTGCGGGGAGCAGGAGGCGACTGAGTGGGGCTTCCGGCAGCTCATCGAGCACGCAAAGGTCGATGTGCTGCAGCCGGACCTCACGCGGTGCGGAGGCTTCACCGTCGCGCGCAAGATCGTGCACATGGCGGAGACGGCCAATGTGCTCGTGATCCCGCATTCCTGGTCATCCGACCTGCTGACCGCCGCCTCGCTCCACCTCAACGCGTTCCAGCGGCGAGCGGTGTTCGTCGAGTTCAACACGTCACAGGGACCGTTGAGCCGCGACCTAGTTCGCGAGCCGCTGCGGCTGGAGGACGGCTTTCTCCCGGTCCCGTGCGCTCCGGGGCTGGGCGTCGACGTGAACGAGGAGACAATCGAGCGGTACCGGATCGCATAGAGCACACTCCTCTCCGCCTTTGTTCCTTGGCCGGCGAGCGACACGAGCCAAGCTCTTAACACGCGCCGAGGCCCAAGAGGGCGAGCGTATCGCGGTGGATCAATCCTCGATCTTACCTTCGAGACACGGGGCAGGTTTGTGCCTTCGACCATCTCGTTCACGCGGCGCAGCGCTTCCATACTGGACGCTGGCGTGGTGAAGGGATAATCGGAGCCGAACAGCAGTCGATCCAGCACGCCGTACTCACGACAGTCTGGCAGTGGGTGTCTGTTCAAGAGAGGAGGCGGATGGGCAATTCGGTGGCGGGAGTTGGAAATTGCTCCCGACGGCACAATCAAGAAGCGGCTCTGCTACGAGACCCTCGGCATCATTCCGCGCAAGGAGGCGAGCGAGACCCTCCGGCGGAAGATGGCCGAGAGCGGTAACGGCAAGGCCCCGACGCGATCACGCGTGACGTTTCGGACGCTAGCACGTCAGTGGGAAGTGGACGTACTGCCAACGAAGTACAAACGCTCGACGCAGAAGAACCACCGGCACATCATGGAGAAACACTTGATTTCTCGGTTTGGTGACGTCGCGCTGTGCGATGTGACAACGCAGGCGATCCAGACGTACGTGACACATCTGACGAAGGCCGGGTATGCGCCGAAGTCGATCGATCACATCCATGATGTCTTGAGCGCGATCCTGCGATCGGCCGTCAAGTGGGGGCATCTCGGTGCGAATCCCGCGCATGGGGTGGAGATGCCGCGCCTGAAGACGGTTCGGCCGAAGTGGGCGCTGACGGTGGCGCAAGCGACGGCGCTGCTCGAGCACTTGCCGTGGAGGCTGCCCCGCACGATGGTGGCGCTTGCCCTGCTGACAGGTCTCCGCCGCGGCGAGTTGTTCGCGCTGCGGTGGCGCGATGTCGACGAGCAGGCGCAATGCCTGCACGTGCGGGAGGCGGTCTACGAAGGGTTGTTCGACGATCCGAAAACCGAGGCAGGAATCCGTCTGATCCCGTTATCAGACGCGGCCCTGCAGCTGGTGCAGGAGTGGCGGACCTGGACGAAGAGGACGGAGCCCGATCAGCTTCTGTTCTCGACGGTCTCGGGCAAGCCAATCGCGCCGAACAACATCTTTCGGACGTGGGTCTGGCCCGCGTGTGACGCGGCGGGGGTGCCACGGGTGACGTGGCTCACGTTCCGCCGCGCCTACTCGTCCTGGGCGCACGACAAGGGCGTGCCCGGCAAGGTGGTGGCGCAGATCATGGGCCACGTCAACGTGGACACCACGATCAATGTCTACACGCAGGTGCTCGATGGCGCCGCCCGCGCGGCCGCGGATCGCGTCGGATCCGAATTGTTCACAATTGTTCACAATCCGGCAGGGGCGACGGCGCTAACTCATTGATGCCCTTCCTGAGAGATAGGTAACACCGTATTCCCGGCGGACACATGGGTGACACTTTTGCCCTCTTCGAAGGAGGGGGCATGCCTTGGAAGGAGTGTCACGTCATGGAGGAGCGACTGCGGTTTGTCGCCCGCCTGCTCGAGGGCGAGAAGATGGCGCGCCTGTGCGCCGAATTCGACATCTCTCGGAAAACCGGCTACAAGATTTTTGACCCGTACAAACAGTGCGGTGTTGGCGCGTTCAGCGATCGCAGCCGGCGGCCGTTTCGGCAGGCGAATCGGTTGCCGGAAGCGCTCGAGGCGACGATCGTACGCCTGAAGCGCGAGTATCCGGACTGGGGCGCGCTGAAGATCCGGGAGAAGCTGCGGCAGCAGTGGACCGGCCTCCAGCTACCGGCGATCAGCACGGTCCATGCGGTGCTCGATCGGCGGGGCCTCGTCAAACGCCGCCGCCGCCGGCGGCACACCGCCCGTGGCACGGACCTGTCGTGCCCCACGGAGGCCAACGCGCTGTGGTGTGC
>JBOGIN010001156.1:0-3302 GCA_050742275.1 Vicinamibacteraceae bacterium | reverse complement strand
ACGCCGGCGTCGCGTGCCGTGTCCGAGTTGATGTCGGCGCCCAGAACCGCCGAGCCGAGCCCCAGTACCGACGGGTCGTTCATGTTGCCGTTGACGCCGAGCGTCCGCCAGTGATGGTTCAAGCGCGTCCCGCGGTTGCCGATATAGGAAACGTCCAGCATCATGTTGCTGGCGAGCTGCCGCTGGACGGACACCGACCAGTTCTGGAAGCGCGGCAGCGTCAACCCGTCCGGCGTGACCGCGAGCACGTTGTCGTCGTTGGCGAAGGTTGGATCGATGAACGGTGGCTGCGTCACCTCGTCTTCCGGGAACCCCTCGTCTAGATGGAAGACTCCCTCGCGGCCCGCGGTGGTGTTTGCAACGAGCGCGTTCTCCTGGAACCCGAGCGTCGGCTGACCAACGAACTGGTCGAAGGCGACGTGGGCGTAGTAGATCCCGTAGCCGCCGCGCAGCGCTGTCTTGTCGTCGAGTCGATACGCCGCGCCCACGCGGGGGCCCCACGCATTGAGCGGCGGATCCTCGAACTTGCGTATTCCAGCGCGGCCTTCGCCGGTTCCGGCAAAGATCAACGCGCCTGGAATGTTCCCGGCGCCCGGATTGGGTGCGGTCGGATCGAACGTGGAGTACTGATCTGAACCTTCTGTCCGGGCGAACTGATAGTCGAAGCGAAGCCCGAGGGTCAGCGTCAGCCGGTCGGTGAGCTTGAGCTCGTCGTTGATCCACCCCGCCGTATACGCTT
This sequence comes from Vicinamibacteraceae bacterium, assembly GCA_050742275.1. Classification (GTDB taxonomy): domain Bacteria; phylum Acidobacteriota; class Vicinamibacteria; order Vicinamibacterales; family Vicinamibacteraceae; genus WHTT01. The sequence continues at coordinate 2,563 of JBOGIN010001156.1, read as the reverse complement.
CGTAGAACGTCGGCTCGGCCCGGATGACCTGATTCGACTGATGCACTTGGCCGAGCAGGAACGAGGCGAACGGATCGCCGGTCTGCGTGAGGGAGGTTCCGGCGGGATCCCAGGTGCCGGTGCCAAGGCGATTGAAGTCGAAGTTGCCGCCAACGCCACCCACGCCCCAGCCGCGGAACGGGAACTCGTGATAACGGTACTCGAAGCCGGTCTTGATGGTGTGTCGCCCCTTCACCCACGTCAGGTCGTTCGAGAACTGCCAGCGGTTGTTCACGAGGAAGCCGAAGTCCGGCCAACTCAGACCCACCGTGCTGTAATCGATGTTCCCGTCGAAGTTGATCACGGGCGGTCCCGCGGTGGTTTCCAGAATGCCGCTCGCGCCCTCTCCCCACAACCGTTGTGGCCAGTTGGCGCCTGCCGACAGGGAGTTGCCGCCCATGAACCAGCGGTCGTAGGCGACCGTGCTGTGGTTCAGCAGGTTGTCGCTGATGATCCAGTCGAACTGCTGGTGCGCGTGTAGCGTGGAGATCCGCTGGTAGAAGCCCTCGCCGATGTAGTCTTCATTCTGCGCTGATTCCGTCTCGCCATCGAACTCCGTCTCGCACCCGCCGACGCCGCCGCAGTTCCGGATGGACGGCCGGTGGTTCCAGTAGAAGCTGTGGCTCGCCCGAAAGTTGGGCCTGAAGTTGTGATCGACGCGGAACATGATGTTCCGCGCGTCCAGCTCCCACGTCTGATCGCCCGCATCGTTCCCGGCCACGTTGTTCTCCAGGCCGGGACGGTCGGGGTCCAGCATGAGGGGGACAATCTGCGAGGCCACCTGGCTCCGGAGCGGATCTCCCGCGGGAATCATGTTGCCAGGATACGGATCCCGGACCGGAACGCCGTCCACGAGGCGCGTCGTGGCCGGATTGAAGATCTGCCCTTCCATGATGGGGCGCCCTAGCGCATCGGTCCCGGTCTGCGCGCCGGTCAGCAACGCGCTGAAGTCGCCCTGCTTGAAGGCGTCGACGGGCGTGGTGTTGCCGAACCCCGGCAGGACGCCGCTCCGAAGCCGCGTGTAGTCGAAATTGCCGAAGAAGAACGTCTTGTTGTGGCCGTCGTACGCGCCTGGAATGACGACAGGGCCGCCCAGCGTGAACCCGTAGTTGTTGTTGCTGATGGGCGTCTTGCCGTCGCCGATGGCGGGGTCGTCGTTGAACTTGTCATCGGCAAAGTATCCGTACACGCTTCCGCGCAGCGTGTTGGTGCCCGACTTGGACGTGTACTCGATGAAGCCGCCGCTCGTGTGGCCGTACTGCGCCGAATAGGTCGAGCTGATGACGTTGACCTCTTGGATAGCCTCGACCGGCGGCGTGCTCTCGTGGCTCTGCTGGTGCCCGACGGCATAACCAAACGCGGCGCCGTCGAAGAAGTTCTCCGTGGCCATCGTCTGGCCCCCGTTGATCCGTGAGTTGAACTGGCTGCCGCGGAACATCGGGTCGCCGTTCGGGCTCATCGGCACGTAGCCCGGCTGGATTTGAAGCACCGACTCGGCCAGGCGAACGTCCGCCGCCGTGACGATCGGCAGATCCTCGTAGTACTTCTGGTCGATCGTGTGGCTCACGTCCGGCGTGGTGACGTTGAGCCCCCCAGGCCCGGCGGTCACTTCGACGGTCTCGGTTACCGCACCCAGCTCCAGCGTGATGTCCTGCCGGGTCACAGCCGCGCCCTGCACTTGGATGCCAGACGTTGTCGCCGTCCTGAACCCTTGGATCTCGACCGTGACGGTGTACGTTCCCAGGACCAGCGGGGGAGTGCTGTAGGCGCCGGCGTTGTTGCTGACGAGGACTGTTGGGACGCCCGTGCCTTCGTTGAGCACCGTCACGGTGGCGCCCGGAATCGCGGAGCCGTCCGGGTCGGTCACGACGCCTGAGATGATGGCCCTGTCGGATCGTTGGGCCAGGGCCAGGCCGTTGAGGCAGAGACAGGCAACAAGAACGTGGACCCCTACAAGGTACTTCCTCGCCACGTCAACCTCCCGGCGGGGTCTGCCCGGTGCTCGACGCCCATCACGCCGAGCGCCCCGTCCCCATTCTCGCAATGAAACGCCACCCAATTGGTCGCGCACACGCTGTTACACGGCCAGCCCGTGCAACGCAGCCACCAGCCGCGTCGCGTCAACAAGGTGAGCGAAAAACGTGATCGTAAACGTTCACGGTTTTCTACCTCGAATGTATTAGTTCTGTCAAGCGGAAAGGCGCTGACGACGTCTGTGCGAGGTCCCGTTCCTTCGTGATAGGAACCGGATCGGAACTGTCCATGCGGAACGCCGTCAATCGACGGGTAAGAATGGGTAAGGACTCTCCTCGCCGTACTGGTTACGGAATGACGCCGGATACAGATGCAGGAGCCAGCGGTAGATCGCCATGTGCCCCGTCTTGGAGCCGACAGTATTGTCAATGGGTATAGCTCATGGGGGTGATCCCGGTACATAGCGAGGGGACTTCAGAGCCTGTGGAGAATGCAAGTAGGGGCCGCCTTTAGGCGGCCCATGGCGGCGCGAGTTCGGGCCCTATCAGCC
>JBOGIN010001155.1:0-3088 GCA_050742275.1 Vicinamibacteraceae bacterium | reverse complement strand
GGATAAAGGGGTCAGGGGTGAGCGGGGGCGAGGGGCAAGGGGCGAGGGGTGGGGCGGGGGTTGAGGTGGGAGGCGACAGGAACGACAAGGAGGAGCGCCAATTCATGCGTGTGCGGCTACTGCTCTTGCTTGGCATCGCGAATCTGCTCGTTGCCGTTCCGGCATGGTCCGCGAGTCCGCGGCTTGCCTCTCTCAGATGCGAGGAGCAGACCGAGCCGATTGGTCTCGACGCAACGCGGCCCCGCTTCAGTTGGTGGATCGAAGCCGACGAGCGTGATGTGCGGCAGCGGGCGTATCGTCTGCTGGTCGCCAGCTCGGCGGAGAGGATAGCGAGGGGCCACCCGGACCTGTGGGACTCCGGCGTGGTGACATCCAGTGAGAACACGTTCGTCCGCTACGGCGGCAAGCCGCTGGCTTCCGCGCGGACCTACTACTGGAAGCTTCAGGTCTGGGACCGGCACGGGCATCGGTCGCGCTGGCAGACGGCGAGCTTCACGACAGGGGTCTTGAACGCGTCGGAGTGGGACGCTGCGCGATGGATCGCCTACGACGCATTGCCTGCTTCGTTGAAGCTCGTGCCCGGTGTGCACGGGAGCGGCGACGACCTGGGCCCGGTGGCCGTCAAGCGGGCGATCGTGCCGTACTTTCGGCGAACGTTCCGCACGTCGAAGCCCGTGCGCCAGGCGCTGGTCTTCGTTTCCGGTCTGGGACAGTACGAGCTGTCGCTCAACGGCCGCAAAGTGGGCGACGACTTCCTCACGCCGGCCTGGACCAATTACGCGAAGCGCGTCGCGTACAACACCTACGACGTGACCGCGCATGTGGTGCCCGGCGAGAACGTCATCGGCGCCATCGTCGGCACCGGCTTCTTCTACGTGAATCGAGAGCGGTATCGGAAGCTGGTAGTCGCGCAAGGTTACCCGATGCTGCGTCTCAAGCTGATGCTTCGGTTCGCGGACGGCAGCGTGCAGGAGATCGTGACGGACGAGGCGTGGAAGACGGCGCCGTCGCCGATTGTCTTCAGCAGCATCTACGGTGGCGAAGATTACGACGCGAGACGCGAAGCCACGGGCTGGGATGCGCGAGGGCTCGACGACTCCGCTTGGCGCGGCGCCGTACGGGTCGCGGGGCCGAGCGGCGTGATGCACGCGCAGCGCGAGCATCCGCTCCGGGTCATGGCGCGCTTTCCGGTGCAGCGCGTCATATCTGTGGGCCGCAACCGCTTCGTGGTCGATTTCGGCCAGAACGCGTCGGGCATCGTCAGGCTGGTCGTCCAGGGACCGCGGGGAGCGGAGGTCAAGATTACGCCGGCCGAGCTGCTCGATGAGCGGGGCCTTCCCGATCAGCGTGCTTCCGGCGCGCCGTACTCGTTCGGGTACACGCTCCGGGGCGCAGGCAAGGAAGTGTGGACGCCACGGTTCACGTACTACGGCTTTCGATACGCGCTCGTCGAGGGTGCCGTCCCGCCCGGCGGGCGCGCAGGCGAGCACGAGGCCCAGGTGCTGTCGCTGGGGCTCTTGCACACACGAAACGGTGCTCCAGATGCCGGTACGGTCGAGACCTCCAGCAGGCTGTTCAACCGCATCTTCGCGCTCATTCGATGGGCAATTCGGAGCAACCTGGCCAGCGTGCCGACCGATTGCCCACACCGCGAGAAGCTCGGCTGGTTGGAGCAAGCGTACCTCCTGGGCGGCGCCATCAACTACAACGTCGATGTGTGGCGTCTCTTTAACAAGACCGTCGACGACATGATGGAGGCGCAGCTTCCCAATGGCCTCGTGCCAGACATCGCGCCGGAGTATGTCGAGTTCGAGGAGGGCTTCCGTGATTCGCCGGAGTGGGGCAGCGCCTCCGTATTGATTCCGTGGCATCTCTACCGATGGTACGGCGATACGGAAGCGCTCGCCCGTGCGTACGACATGATGACCCGCTATGTAGCGTTCCTGGGAGGCAAGGCCAATGGGCACATTCTGTCGCACGGTCTCGGCGATTGGTTCGATCTCGGCCCCAAGCCTCCCGGGCCGGCGCAGTTGACACCACTGGCCTTGACGGCGACCGCGACGTATTACCGAGACGTGCGCGTCTTGAGCCACGTTGCAGCGATACTCGGCAAGGGCGGCGATGCTCGACGCTACCGACGGTTGGCCGACGAAATTCGTGTCGCCTTCAACCGGCGCTTCTTCGACGCGCGGTCAGGACGGTACGCGACGGGCAGCCAGACCTCGTACGCCATGCCGCTGTACTTGGATCTCGTCGACGAGCGGCATCGGCCCGCGGTCGTGCGCAATCTGTTGGGCTCGATTGTCGAGGGTGGAAAGGCGCTCACGGCCGGCGACATCGGCTTCCACTACGTGGTGAAGACGCTGGAAGCGGAGGGCGCGTCCCAGCTCCTCTTCGACATGAACAGCCGAGACGATGTGCCGGGGTATGGGTTTCAGTTGAAGCAGGGGGCCACCGCGCTGACAGAGTCCTGGCAGGCGTTTCGCTACGTGTCGAACAACCACATGATGCTCGGTCACTTGATGGAGTGGTTCTACACGGGGCTCGCGGGTCTTCGACAGGCGCCTGATGCGCCAGGCTTTCGGCGTCTCGTCATCGCTCCGCAGATGGTCGATGGCATCGATTACGTGAAGGCGTCCTATGTGTCGGTTCAGGGCAAGATTGGCGTGAGCTGGAGGCGCAGCGGCTCGAGGATCCGGCTCCGCGTCACCGTGCCGGGCAACACGCGCGCGAGCGTCGAGATTCCGGTCGAGCGCGGCCAACGCGTCACCGAGGGAGGCATGCCGCTCGACCGCGCGTCTGGAGTCGAGGTCGTGCGACGAGACGCGGCAGGCGTTGTTGCCCGGGTAGGCTCCGGGAGTTACGAGTTTCTCGTGCAGTGAAGAAGCATTTGACCGGACACGTCCGTCGGCCACTGATGGAGGGTTTATTGAGGTCTATATACCACCTGTAGGTGACTCTATCGATCCCATTCTCAACGAGCGTCCAATTCGCCCTTCCTGGCATCCGCGACACTCTTCGGATGCGTCCCGCGATCCGACTCACGGCCACGGCGATCGTTGCCAGTGTCGTCATTCTTCCTGCCCAA
>JBOGIN010001154.1:0-4084 GCA_050742275.1 Vicinamibacteraceae bacterium | reverse complement strand
CTGTTGCGCCGCCGCAAGTACGGATGGACCATGCCGCCGGAGATCGGTCCCGGCCGCACGATGCTGATCTGGATGACGAGGTCGTAGTACTCCTTCGGGCGCAGGCGCGGCAGCATCGACATCTGCGCGCGGGACTCGATCTGGAAGATGCCCACGGTATCCGCACGGGAGATCATCTCGTAGGTGGCCGCATCGCCTTCCGGGATCGTCGCCATCGACAGGCGAATTCCACGATGCTCCTCGAGCAGATGGAAGCAGAGATCGAGCTGCGTCAACGCCCCGAGGCCCAAGATGTCCACCTTGAACAACCCCACCGCTTCCACATCGTCCTTATCCCATTGGATGACGGTGCGGTCGGGCATGGTGGCGTTCTCGATGGGCACGACGTCGTGGACCGGCTCGTATCCCAGGAGGAAGCCTCCAGGATGGATGGAGAGATGCCTGGGCGCATCGAGGATCTCACTGGCCAGTTGCACGAGCAGGCGGTGGAGTGGTGTCTTTGGATCGAGACCCGCGTGCCGGAGGGCTTCGCCGGTGAGATCGGCACGGGATCCCAACAGCTTCGCCAGACGGTCCAGCGCGGTCTCGGACACCCCGAGGGCCTTGCCGACATCCCGCACCGCCGAGCGGGGTCGATAGCGGACGACGTTTGCGACCATGGCCGCGCGATCGCGGCCGTACTTCTCGTAGATGTGCTGAATCACCTCCTCGCGACGCTCGTGCATCACATCGAGGTCGATGTCCGGCGGCTCGTTTCTCTCCCTGGAGAGAAACCGCTCGAAGAGCAGATCGATCCGGGTCGGGTCGACCGCGGTGACGCCCAGCGCATAGCACACCGCCGAGTTGGCCGCCGATCCACGGCCCTGGCAGAGAATGCCGCGCGCCCGGCAGAACTCCACGATCTCGTACATCGTGAGGAAGTACCCGCCGTAATCCAGATCGTCGATGAGGCGCAGCTCTTGATCGAGCTGAACCGCCACGGTGGACGGCACCGTTCCGCCGTACCGCTTCCGCGCGCCGTCGTAGGCGAGATGACGAAGCCACGACGAGGAGGTCATGCCGCCGGGCACGCGCTCCGCGGGATAGCGGTAGCGGAGCTGGTCCAGGGAAAACGTGCAGCGCGCGGCAATGTCGAGGGTTCGCGCCACCGAAGCCGGGTCGTCCGCGAACAGCGCCGCAAACGCCTGTGGGCTGAGGAGCGCATGCTCGGCATTTGGCTTGAGGCGCCGCCCGGCCGTGTGCACCGTGACGCCGTGGCGGATGCAGGTCATCACATCCTGCAAGGCTCGGCGCGCCGGATGGTGGTAGAGCACTTCCACGGCAGAGACGAGGGGGAGCCCGTAGCGCGCGGCGCGTCTCCGTAACCGCGCTTCTTCCGCCACTTCCGTATCGCGGCGATGGCGCGCCACCATGGCATACAGGCGATCACCGAAGGCGTCGCGCACCCCTCCGGCGACGATATCCGGATCGCGCTCGCGCACGAGGAGGCTGGTGTCGCCGCCCCAGAGCGCCAGCAGACCGCCAGCGTGCTGACAGGCCTCGTCCCAGGTCACGATCGATGCGCCTTTGGGCTTGCGGCGGCGTCCAAGGGTCAGGAGTCGGCAGAGATTGGCGTAGCCGCGTCGGTCCTGCGCCATCAGCACGAGCGTCGAAGGCACGTCATGTTCCGAGCCTTCAGCCAGCGCTTCGACCGTCACTTGCGCGCCGATGAGGACATGGACATCGCGGGCGTTGGCCTCCACGTGCGCGCGCACGACGCCGTACACGCCGTCGCGATCGGTCAGCGCGCAGGCGCGCAGACCGAGATCGGCCGCCTGTGCCATCAGCTCCTCGGGGTGGCTGGCGCCTTCGAGAAACGAGCCGTTGCTCTTGCACCAGAGCGGCACGTACGCGCCGGCCGTCATTGAACTTGTCCCTGAAGAAACCAGGCTTGTCGGACGTGGTCGTAGTACACCCACCACAGCTCGCCGCCGGGCACGTGAACGAAGTAGTAATCGCGATGCACGCCGCCGCGGGATGGGGTGTGCCACCAGCCGCCCGACATGACATACGGCCCAAAAATGAACCGGGTACCTTTTCGGGAGCGAAAAGGTACCCGGTTCATTTTTCCGGGGGCGGCAAAGATCCGCCGCACGAGCGGTCGCACGGCGACCACGCGGGGCATCGATCGTGCCGGCACCTGCGCCAACGGCTCCCACACGAACCGCGCGGGGGGGAGATGGGCATCGATGAGGCGCGCACGCACCACGCTGTCGTCACCGCACTCGGCGCGGATCCGCGCAAGCGCCTGATCGGCTGCCTCACGGTTGCGGCGCGTCTGCTCTGCAAAGAGACGGCATTGATCGGGTGTCGCTGGAGAGGTCTCCGCCGTGACGCGCAACGCGACAATGCCCGCTGAGAGCTGGAGCGTCTCCAGGCGAAGGCGGATGAGCGTCAACAATTGTGGAACGTCGAGCGTGGGGGCGGCTGGCCGGACGCGCTCGGCTCGCGTGGCGCGATCGTCCAGCGTCATGTGCAAGGTGATGGCCACCACGGCCTGCGCCTGGCCGGCAAGCGCCGCGACGAGCGCGTCCAGGAGGCGCTTGACGACGAACACCAACCGTTCGACATGGTTCTCGGGCGCGTCGAACTCCACCGATCGTTCGTAAGGCTCTTCGGCGGGCACGGGGACGAGCGGCGCCCACTGCTGGCCGGCGGCGAGTCGATACAGGCTGGCGGTCGCGGCGCCGAACCTCGCCCGGATCCCGCTGCCCGGCAGGCGTAGGAAGTCGCCAACGGTGCTGATTCCGAGCGCGAGCAGGCGGTCCCGGACGTCGGGATCGAGATCCAGACGAGCGAGCGGCACTTGTTGAACCCGTGCTCGCTCCTCGGCCGCATCTCGGCACACCACCGTGTCGCGATGGGACACGGCCAACGCATAGACGCCGAATCGGCTGAACCCCACGGCCACCGTGGCCACCAGGCCGACCCCTTGGAGATCCGCCCGGATGCTCTCAGCCCACGTGTGGAGCGAGGGATGGAGACGTTCGAGGCCGCGGGCATCGAGCCAGAACACGCCAGGCGTGTGGGACAACGGCTCCACGTGGGGCGAATACCGTCGCAGGCGATCGGCCAAGCCACGAACATCCCGATCGATCTGCGACGGCGAGACCGTGCCGGCCCGCAGATCGCGCGCCAAGGCCAGCGCCGTGGCATACCGCTGGCCGGTGCGCACACCCGCGCGGCGCGCAGGCCCGTTCAGAAACAGCACGGGCGCCTGCGGTCGATCGTCCTCGACCACCGCGACCGGGAGCCGAGCCCATCCCGGATGAGCGCGCAGCAGCAGTTGCAGCGGAAGCGCCACGACATTAACGCAGGCCAGCCGGTCCACGGCACGCCTCCACGTGGGTCCATCCCGGTCCGCGACGTTTGTCCTTGAGCACGTGCACCGACAGCTCGTATCGTTCCTCTCGCACGCGCCATCGCGCCTCGGCGCGCAGCGAGATCAACGAATCGAGCGAGGGCATCGCAGACGATTTCTTCGTCAGCAGGAGCACCGCCACATCCTGCTGCCGCGCCCGTCCGAGCAGGCGCACCAGGAGCGGTGTCGGAAGCAGGCCGTCCGTCGCCGGCTGGCTCGAAAGGTCGATGACAACGAGCCCAAAACCGCCGGAGCTGACGAGGGTGTCGGCGGCGCGTCCCGCGAGGCGTGCCGTGGGCACGCGCACCACCACCAAGGCGTCGAGATCGACGCCGCCATCCACGACGTCGGGAGGAAAGAACGAGCTGTGCGTCAGCATCACCCATGCGGCGCGGTCGCCGGCCAGCTGGGCGTCGAGCACGAGGCCGAATGCGGCGGTGAGAGGGGCAGCCTCGGCATCCGCGGAGAGCTCAACGAGCCGTCCGGAGAGATCGAAGAGATTCCATATGGGGGCCCCCGGCGCGGGCGCGGCCGCGCCGGCATGGAAGGCTGGGAGACGGCTAGAAGAGGCCGTGGAGGGCACGCGAGCTGGGACCGCCGGCTGCGGCAGGGACGTGCTCATGCGTCCAGCCTATAGCGAACAAATAGCGAAAATCAATGGGCCACGAGACAGGGGGTAAATAC
>JBOGIN010001153.1:0-3954 GCA_050742275.1 Vicinamibacteraceae bacterium | reverse complement strand
GCCCTGACGCCTGACCCCTGACGCCTGCTGACCCGTGGCCCACCTGCGCATCGCGACGTACAACATCCACCGCTGCTGCGGCCTCGATCGGCGCACGAGCCCCGAGCGCATTGCGGAGGTGCTCCGGAGCACGCGCGCCGACGTGATGGCGCTCCAGGAGGTTATTGGCGCCAGCGTCTCGCAGGAGGGGCAGGCGGCATGGCTCGGCGCGTCGCTCGGCATGGGCTGGGTGATGGCCTCGACGCGAAGACGCCACGGACATCTCTTCGGCAACGTCGTCCTGAGCCGGTTCCCCATTCAGCACCACACGCAGTACGATCTGTCGTGGCACCCGCACCGGGAGCCACGCTGCTCCCAACGGGCCGATATCTCCGTCGAAGGCGCGCTGCTCCACGTCTACAACGTTCACCTTGGCACGTCGGTCCTGGAGCGCCGCTATCAAGCCAGACGACTGGCGACGTTCGTGAACGATCAGCGGGTCACCGGCCCCAAGCTCGTGCTAGGTGATTTCAACGAGTGGCTGCGCGGCCTTGCCACGGCAACCCTCTCTCGCTTGTTTCAAGGGGTCGACATTTACGCGTTTCTACGCCGACGACGGACTTACCCAGGTCTGTTTCCGCTCCTCCATCTGGATCACATCTACTACGATGGAGCCATCGAAGTGCTCGACGTGGAGCTGATACGCACGCGGCTTGCGCTGGTGGCGTCCGATCACCTTCCGCTCGTCGCCGAGATCCGTGTTCGTAGCCATGCAACGGAATGACCCCAGTCTGGCGTATCTGGCTGACAGAATGCTCTCCTATTATCGTGTCACCCGCTGCGTTCTCGTGGCCGTCACGGCGGCGCTGCTGCTCCTCGGTGCGGGCCGGCCGAAGGGAGCGACACCAACGAGGCCCCCGGGCCTCGAGCAGATCAGGGCCGCGGATTTGCGCAGCTACTTGACGTTCATCGCCTCCGACGAGCTCGAAGGTCGCGACACGCCCTCGCGCGGTCTCGATACGGCCGCCCTCTACATAGCGTCGCACCTCTCACGCTGGGGGGCAAAACCTGCTGGTGACAAAGGCACGTACTTCCAGCGTATCGCCCTCGTCGAGCAACGCGTCGAACGCGACACATCGCGAGTCACGCTGGGTGGACAGACGTACGTCCACGATCACGATTTCCTCGCGGGCAGCACGCCGGGCCGCGCCTCAGGCCCGCTCGTTTACGTGGGCCACGGCTACACGATCAAGGAGCGGAACCTCGACCCGTATGCCGGCCTCGACATCAAGGGGAAGATCATCGTCGCCAACGACTCGATGCCGAGCGGCGTCAGCCGCGGCGACCTCAGGGGCAAGCAAGGCGTCGACTGGGACGACCCCATGGGCGCCGCCGAGCGTCACGGCGCCGTTGGCGTTGTCTATCTCCCATCGTATCGCACGCTGCGCTCCTGGCGCCGGAAGGCCGCCGAGTCCACGTATCTCGTGGAAAAGCTCCCGCACGAGGAACGCGATGGTGTGCCATCGATCACCGCCTCCCCGCGACTGCTGGGCGTGCTGTTCGATGGCGAGGACACGACGCCGGAAGAAGCGCTGGCTGGCGCCATTTCCGGAAAGCCCGAGAAGCCGTTCGCGCTCGACGTGCGCAAGATCCTGAGCATCACCGTCGCGCTGAGCAGCCGTCCCGCCCGAACACAGAACGTCGTGGCCGTCGTGGAGGGACGCGATCCCCTGTTGAAACAGGAGTACGTGGCGCTCGGCGCGCACTACGACCACGTGGGCGTCGGCGTCGGCTCGGGCGACGTCATCTACAACGGGGCGGACGATGACGGCTCGGGCACCGTGGCGTTGCTGTCGATGGCACGGGCGCTCGCGACTGCTTCGCCGCGACCGAAGCGATCGGTGCTCTTCACGTGGCATGCGGGCGAAGAGCACGGCCTCTGGGGCTCCGAGTACTTCACGCGGTTTCCAACCGTGCCGCTCGATCGCATCGTCGCGCAGCTCAACGTCGACATGATTGGCCGGAGCCGCAAGCCTCGTGACGAGGATCCGGCCAATAGAGATCTCACAGGCCCTGATGCTACGTACATCATCGGCTCGACGCTGATGAGCACGGAGCTCGAGCGAATCAGCCGGCAAGTGAACGCAGGACTCTTCAACTTGTCATTCGACTACAAGTACGACGCCCGGGGTGATCGTGAGCGTCTCTTCTACCGGAGCGACCACTACAACTACGCCAAGCAGAACATCCCCGTGATCTTCTACTTCAGCGGCCTTCACGAGGACTATCACGAGGTCGGCGACTCCGCCGACAAGATCGATTACACGAAGATGGAGAAGATCGTCCGAACGATCTACGCCACCGCGCGCACCATCGCGGACCAGCCGCGTCGTCCGGCGGTCGACAAGCGTTTGCCTTCAGAAGACAGACGGTGAGCTCAGGTCCGCCTAAAGGCGGACCCCACGTGCGAAGGGCGGGCGTCGTCTAATTCGTGGGGGCGGCTTTAGCCGGCCCAGCGCGGACTGAAGGCCGCGCCCTACACGCGAAATGACTAGCCGAACAGTCTCGAGGCTAACCTTCTTCCTCGTATTCTTCTTCGCCAGTGGGACTGACGCGCGTCGAGGGACGAAGCGACTCGCGAAAATCGTAGAGTGGGAGGCCGGAGACGTGGAGCGTGGATGGACACTGCGGGGATCGCTCATCGACGACGACGACGACCGGGCTGCCTTCGACACCCGCGCGAAACGTGATGCGGCACCCGCAGGCCAGACGTGCGTGCGTAAATCCCTTCAGCATCGTGCAATCATCATAACACCATTCAAGCGGCGGGCCGCCGCGGCGGTCGGTCACAAGAGCGCTTCGATCACCCGCTCGAACGGCTCCTCACCCGGAAAGCCCATGAATCGCGTGCAAACCGTCCCATCCCGCGTGAGCAGGACGGTGACGGGAATCCCGTAGAGGGGACCGTACGCACGCTCCAACTCAACATCGCCCGTGCCCTGGAGCACCGGGTAGTTCATCTCGTATTCCTTGGCGAACTCCTTGATCGGCGCGATGCTCTCGTCTTGAACAGAGATGCCCACGAAGGTGAAGTCTTTGTCCCGATAACGTTCCTGGAGCTTGGTGAAGATTGGAATCTCGTGCCGACAAGGACCGCACCACGTTGCCCAGAAGTTGATGGCGAGCACCTGGCCGCGGAAGTCGGACAACGTCACACGCTTGCCATCGATGTCCGGCAACGTAAAATCCAGCCGAGCTTGCTTTGGCTGCGCGTTGCACACTGCGGGCAACGCGGAGGCCGATTCGTTGGCGGTGCTCCCGCCGCCACCGAGGGGCAAGAACGGCACGGCCGCCAACCCGAGTCCCACAGCGCCCAGCGCCGCGATCATCCAACGCTTCTTCATGGTCTACCTCGCTAGCACGTGCGGTGAGCGTTCGCTACCTGGTGGCTTCAACGCGCGCGCGCGTCAACTTCGCCTCGAAGTACCGCTTCAGTCGAGCCACCGCATCCGGCGGCAAATCGGCAACGAGCGCGTACGTGCGACGGCCATCCGACCAGGCGCGCGCGCGCTGACCGAGGATAGAGAGATCCATCGGCGGCGACGCGGCGTCTGTGAGCACGAACAGTGACACATCGCGATCGCCCACGCGATACATGGCGTGAGCGACCTGGCCACGCATGTACACGCAGCGGCGCAAGCAAATGAATCGCGCGCCCTCGTCTGGCGGCGGGGCCGGCACGTCCACGCTCCAACCGTAGGCACTCGCAAATCGAGCGGCGGCGTCGCTGGGCGCCTGCGCATCCTCCGCGGACTCGCCCGGGAACGTGCGGCACTTGATATGGTCGAGCGCGAGCTGTGCGGCAAGCACCCGGCCCGAGAGGCCGGTCAGGCCGTAGAGCGCCACGCCTCCCAGCGCGAGCAGCAGGCTCGCCGCCAAGGTCGTCGGAATCCACCGCGCGCGGCGTGCGCGCGC
>JBOGIN010001152.1:0-7077 GCA_050742275.1 Vicinamibacteraceae bacterium | reverse complement strand
CCCCGACACCGCCATCGTTGCCTGCCTCGACCATCGTGGTTCCGGCCGCGTCGGTGAGCTGAAGCACGCCTCCACCCTTTGTGCCCTCGCTCAGCGACGCCATATTGACGCCGCTCGCGTTCGTTAGTTGGATTAGCCCTTTATTCCCTCGGGCACCCATGGCAGCCAGCGGTTGAGTTCCGTTGCTCACCATCACCAGGCTCGTGCCATCAGCGGAGAGACCGAGGGCCGCCATTGGCTCCTTGCCCGACGCATAGAAGCGTGCCGCGTAGCTTCCAGAATCCGACTTGCCAACGTCGACACGAATCCTGTTATCCTCCCGGACTCTCAGCCCCGCGACGGCGTCGGCCGCGGCAAGCGACGTGGCCATCCGCCCGTTTGCCGACTCCGCTCTCAGGACGCCATGGCCGTGACTCTCCGCGAGCACGAAGGCGACGGGCCGGCCAGTCGTGTCATAAACCCCGATTCCCCTGGAGCCGGCATTGCCGAGGCCTGTGTCCACGCGAAGGATCGTTCTGCCGTGATAATCAACGACCTCGAATGGCGCTTGGACCTTGGATGATGTCGGCTTTGGCTCCTTCGCCGGCGGCTTCTTGTCCTTCTTGGTGTCAGTGTCCTTCGGTGGCTCGACATCGGGCACGTCGGCCTCCCGCAGACGCAGCCGCTCCTGGCCCTCCGGGCATGGCGCGTCTGTCTCGACGAGCCGCAGCACGCGATCCTTGCCGACGCAGACATGGAATGCGTTGTCGCGTGGTGATGATTGACCGTGAAGGCTCATGGCCGTCAGAGCGATGACGGCCGACGCGACCGATCCCGAGGCGAAGGCAAGCGGGCTCCCGAAGCGTTGCATGATGTGGTCCTTCCTCGACGGTTACTCAGCCAGGCGTCCGCGGTCGCTGAGTGCGACCTCCTTGGAGTAACGCACGAACCGAGGCAGCAGCCCCTCGCACCTCGTCCGTTGCGGGGCGGCTCCGTGCAGCCGTTCGATGAGATGAGGGGGTTACCGGCTGGTTGGTGCGTTCACCAGCAAGGGCGCCGTGGCCCGGACGCACGATGTGAGTCAGGCCACGACCGCCCCGAGAGGATGTCCCAATGCAAACCATATTCAGTGCAAGCTTTCTCGTCGCCATCATGGCAACCCTGTGGCCTGCCTCTCTTGTCGCGCGAACACTCGGCGCGAGCGGGGTCACGCCTCAGCAACAGCAACCGGCAACCTGCATCGGCATCGTCGTGCCCGCCGCTGAGGGCATCGAGGGCAACGCTTCTGACGTGGCAACGGCAGTCCGCGACCTGTTGACCAGCTATTTGTCGGCCCCCGCTCTCCAGATCGTCGCGCTCGAGGCACGCCTGCCGTCGCCGGCAATGGAAGAAGCGCGGGGGGCGGATTGCGGCTACGTTCTGACGACGACGTTACGGCGGAAAGCCGGAGGCAGCGGTGCAGGTGTGCTCGGAAAAATGGCGGAGGGCGCGGGCAACTGGGCCGCGTGGCACGTTCCGGGCAGCGGCATGGCTGCCGCTGCCGCACAGGGAGCCGCGATTGCCGGAGCGGCGGCAATCGGCTCGTTGGCGTCGGGCACGAAAGCAAAGGACGAAGTACGACTCGAATACCAGCTCGTTGCCAACACCGGCGCGTCCGTGGCGGGACCGGAGACGGAACGGCTGAAGGCCCAAACGAATGGCGAAGACCTGGTCACGCCGCTCGTACACCGAGTAGCGGAGCGCGTCCACGCCGCGATGGCAAAGAAATAGGCGGGAGGGCGCCACGTATGAAACGCATCCTCATTGCTCTCACACCCGTTATCTGCGTCGGCGCGCTGGCGGGCGCGGCGCTCTCGGCGGCCGATCGATCAGCCGCGACAAGAGTTCCGCTGTGCCCGGGTCTCACGATTGTCACGGCGGTGGCGCAGCAAGACGGCGACTACGAGTCCATCAAGACCATCCAGTCGGTCGATTCCAAGCAAGTCCGGCTGAGGTACTCGGTCGAGAAGATGCAGTATCCGGGGTTGTTCGACGACACGCCACCGGTCCTCAGAAACATCATCATTCACCGGACAGTCCTGACCGCCGACTTGGCATCCGCGAAGAACTACCAGCAGCGGTTCATGGAAAAGTCGGTGGAGATCATTCCGGAAACCACTGCCATTGGCGCGTCCGCGGCGGTCCTGAATGCGCTCAAGAGGACTGGCGCAGCGGACCTCGGCCTCTCCAACGCGGGCGACGGCGGCTGGACCTGGACCGCCGACCGGAACAAGACGCCCAACTATTACCAGGCCCTGGCTGTCGCGAAACTCAAGCGCGTTGCGAAGGGATCGACCAGCCTTCCAGTGTTGGTCAACGACAGCCTCGTCGAGCTGCCCGCCATCCATGCGGAGGGAGACTGGTACGGAGACAAGGTTGAGTTCTTTTTCCTCGATGACGACCGGAATCCCTTGACGCTCGCGTTCCGCATTGGCGTCGGCGCCGTCCGGCCGCTGAGTCCTGAGGCACGCGCAATGTGCAAGGAACACCCGAACGAAGCCCGAACCGGGTATCGGTGTGACCTGCCGAATGGCGGCGATCGAGAGACACTGCGCGTCATCAAGATCGCGTATCGCTGCACCACTCCGGGAGCGGCGCCAGGCGGGAATGCCGGCCCAGGTGGGGGCCAGGCCCCTGGCGCGGTCGCGAGCGCGGCATCAGGCTTGGGGTCGGTCGCGGACGCAGCCTCGTTCGAGCATGCGTTGGCCGAGAAGGGGAGCGTCGACATCTACAGCATCCACTTCTCGTTCAACAGCGCCACGATTCGGGATGAATCGGAGCCGACGCTCAAAGAGATCGCCGACGTGCTGCGCCGCCATCCGGATTGGAAGCTCGGGATCACCGGTCATACGGATGGCATCGGCACACCTCAGTACAACGTCGATCTCTCGACGCGGCGGGCCGCAGCCGTCAGGACGGCGCTGGTGACCCGTTACGCGATCAACGGGAACAGGCTCGGCACGTCGGGACTCGGTGAGTCGCAGCCGAAAGACACGAACGACACGCTCGAAGGGCGAGCGCGCAACCGTCGGGTTGAACTAACGCGACAGCAATGATTCCGTGGACAGCACCGCATTCTCAGGAGGACACTCATGCGTCCAACTCTTATCCGAATCCGAATCGCTCTGACCTTGGCTGCGACGCTCGTCGCGCTCGCCTCGCCTGCAGCGGGGCAGGACTGGACGGCCGTCTGGCGTGATCCCGAGGTCGTCAACTACGAGCTCACGATGGAGAGAATCCGCAAGCTCGTCGCGGCGCAACGCGACATGACTGCCCTGGCGGCGCGTGAGCCCGACGTCCCGGCGAAGATTGACGCCGAGATGAAAGCGATGGCGAAGAACCGCACCGCACCGAGCACGGTCGCAGGCGCGGCGCGCATGCTCGACCGGCACCCCAGCGTCCGCGACATCTTTGCCAAGAACGGCCTGACCGCACGTGACTGGCTGGCGATGAGCGGGGCAATGACCACCGCGGCGGTGGACATAATGTTGGAAGGGCGGAAGCCTGCGTCATCTCCGCGCAGCCCCGCCCAGAAGGCGAACGTGGCTCTCCTGAAGAAGAATCGAGCGGAGTGGGAGAAGATCCAGAAGGAATTCGCGCGGCTCGCGGCCGAAGCCGAGGCCTCGACGGCGAAACGATAGTCCCACGACGCAATTCGTGAAGTCGTGGCACGCATCTGGTCAGAAGGTAATCGTCGCGGTAATGGTGTCCCGGTACACGCCCGGCGGCTTCGGGCCTTGGGCCGGGACCGCACCGTACACCGGGATGGACTGAGCACTGCCCGTGCCGGTGCCGGTCACGAGGTTGCCGGACGTATTCCCCCAGATCAGGGTGCGGCTGCTGTCGCGGTACAACTGATAGTCGATCGTGTTCGGGCCCGATCCGAGACGCATTCGGCGCGCGTTCACGTTGCCGGTGACTGAGCCGCCGTTTAGCGCGATGGAGTACGCCCCGCCTTGGGTGCAGGTCACCGAAAGATTGCTGGTTGCGGTACGGCTCGTCATCGCGGTGGCCGTTCCGAAGCTCAGTGCGTTGGCGGTGATCGTACACGCCGGGGCGATCGTAAGCCGAGTGGTCAAAGTCGGAAGATTGCTGAGATTGCTTGTTACGCTTTGGCAGGAAGGCGTGAGAATGTAGTCTTGCCAGCGCGCCTGGGGCGTGAGATTGGAGAGATAGGTGCCAACTGCCTTGGCGGTCTGTTCGGCAAAGACGCGGCCATAGATCGTTACCGTTATCGTCCTCGATCCAATCAGCAACAGGAAATCAACCGGGACGGCTGGTGAGCTATTGCCGAGCGCACCCCAAACAGTGGTACGGCCTGCGTCCCTGTAGAGTTGATACTGGACGAAGTTCGCGCTCGGGCCCGTCATACGTCGATCGGCAATCGAGAGACCGCCGCTCCCAGCGGGAAGGCTCAAGCACACACGACGATTCACGGATACAAGAGCCGAACAGGTCACCGAGATGGTGGCAGTCACATTGATCTGGGGCGTTGACGCACTCCTGACGGTGCCGAACTCCATGACCGGACTCACGGTGTAGCTGCAGCCTTGCGCGTGCACGTCGCGTGGCAACAGGCCAAGCGCAATGACCATGCAGAAGTAGATCCGTTTCACCGGCCGCTCCTCTCGCATCGCAGCGGCCCGCGCCGCAGGCCTGCGCCTGACGGCTTGCCCGCTTTCACAGGCACACGATACCGACAGCGCGCGCCGCCCACCTCGAGCTCGATCACCGTACTCTCCGTCACGTCCTCGAGATAGGCTTCGCCACCGAATCCTACCAGCACCTCCTTCCCGGCCCCGGCCACGCGGCCCCGACTTCCCGCCGGCACGTGCTTGCCGTTGGGCCCCAGCAGCACCACGATGGCGGGGTTGACCTTCGCCACATCGAACGTCACGAGAACTCCACTGCCGTCGGCGGGCGTCGCCATCCGCTCCAGTTCGCCGATGCGATAGTTCGGCCCCAGCTCGCTCGGGTCGATGCCGAGACGGTTGCGCTGCCAGCCGCGCAGGTCTGGAATGAGCAGGTAGCCGCCGCCGTTGGTGCGCCCGTAGAGACGATTCTCGCTGAGAACCGGCACACCCGACTGGCCGTTCGTGGAAACGACGGCGAACGCATCGTAGATGCGGCGGCTCAAGAACAGCTGCCGATCCATCAGCACGACGCTTCCGCCTCCCTGGAAGAAGCTGCCGGTGCGATCACCGATCTGGTCGACGCCAAACACCGCCTCTCCATAGCGCCCGCGCACCTCTGCGGCCGCCTGCGCGTAGCCGCCCGCACGGTCGCCGCCCTCGACCCTCCAACCCCAGCCACCTTCGTAAGGGGTGTTGCGCCGCACCATCGCCGTGTAGCTGGTGACGTCCTCGTTGCGCCGGACCGTCGTGCTCGCGTGGAGATCGTTGCCGAGCGGGATGGTCAGCGACACGCCACCGCCCCGGCCGCCTTCGCTGTCGTCGAACAGGCTCGCCGACAGAGACACGCGAGAGCCGACGTTCTGGGTCCACGACAACGTGACCGTGTCTTGATCCTCTTCGTCGATGTCCCGCCAGTGCAGCCAGGAGACCGCCACACTGCCGCGCGGAATGGCCAGCCAGAACGTGGCGCGGTCCTGTGCGGTGAGCGACGGCGCCGCCCCGTTTAGGTCGAGTCTCACATCGCCGAGGTCTCGAAACCGGCGGCTACGCCGCAGCGCCAACACGTCGAAGCCGTAGCGCGGGGAATACCACTGGTATCCGAGCGAGTATTGATGGCCGCTGGCGTCCCCGTCGCTCACGGCGATGGATGCTGTGGCCAGCCCCCAGCGGCTCCAGGGCGACCAGACGCCGCCGACGCCCGCCAGGCGCACGCCGGGACCTGCCTCGCCGTGCCCTTCTACCGTGAACGACTCGGTGAGGCCACGCCGCCAACTGCCACTCACGACTGGATCGTCTCCGTACTCGTCGGCGTCGGCGGCTCCAAAGCCGTGCCGGAGCAAGCCAGCCTCCAGGCTGAAGTCGCTCAGCCCTGGCGCGAGACGCTCGTGATCCACATAGAGCGGCACGCTGGTCTGGGTCACACGGCCGAGCGCGTCGGTGACGATCAACGAGGCCTGGCCGGTGCCGCTGATCCTCGGCAGTGTGTCGAGCACGAATGGACCATCCTGCACCTCGCTGCCGAAATGCCGAACGTTGTTGACGTACAGCTCGACCGTCGATGGCACCGTGGCATCGGCGGTGAAGCGCGGCATCGGCATTGTGATCAGGTCTGGGCGCACCCCAAAGTTGCGCCGCCACTGAAAGCCTGCCAGACGAACGGGCCGGCTCCACGACAGGCCACCGCTGATCAAATCTCCCCCGGTCCAGGTCCACAGCCGTCTGGGGTCGCTGTACGTCCAGCGCGTGTCCAGACGCTGATATCCAATCGCGTTGTCGCCGGCGCGGCTGACGCCGCTGAGCTCGATCGTGCCGACGCGACCGAACCTGCTGAGCGTTGTGCCGACCGCCAGCGTGCGCGCTTCGTCCAGCGTGCGGCCGTACGCGTCGTACCCCAGCAGCCAGCCAGGATCTCGGCGAACCTGAACTGCGTCTGGTGCTTCGTAGCCGAGTCGCTGCACCGGTCGCAGGGCCGGGGGAATCTGCAGCACCAGCCGCTGCGTGGCGGGCTCGTATCGATAGGCGAGGCCCGGCAGAGCGTCTAGCGGGATCAGATCGTCGCCATCGCCATTCACCTCGGGCGGCACGAGGACGCCGACGGCCCGCAGGTCGGGGCGGCTCGCCCACAGTCGGCCGTCGCGCAGGCGGACGCGCGCCACCAGACCAGTGGAGCGCTCTCCGTGGAACACTGCCAGATAGAGGTCCTGTGCGCCCTTCTGTCCATTGGCGTCCACATCGTCCACGTTGACTGTCGGCGGCGCGACATCCTGCGGGGAGACTTCGATCCTGGCCGACGGTGTCTGGGCGACCGCAGCGACTCCGCCCACCGCAAGCGAGCATGCCGCCATCATCGCCCGCGCGATGCGGCTACGACGTGCGGTCGACGGCGAGCTTCGCGGGCCGTCCATTGAGGAGAGATTCCAGGTGT
>JBOGIN010001151.1:0-4477 GCA_050742275.1 Vicinamibacteraceae bacterium | reverse complement strand
GGCCGCGCGCTACGGTCAGAGAGGGAGCCCTTAGCCTCGCAAGAGAGCGCCTCGAAGTACGCTGAGGTAGGCCTTGGCGTCCTGCGGGCGGCCGGTGACGAGCGACACTGCCGCACGCATGATCATGCCCGCGGTAATGAGCACGCGCAGCGCGATCCGAGTGCCTGCGCCATGATGCTTATCCGTGTACCGCAGCAAGTTTCGATACCACACGCGTGAGAATGCCCCCAGGCCGAGCGCGTGCATCGCCACGCCGCCTTCGTGCACGAAGGTGGCGCCCGGGATGTAGCCGATGCGCCAGCCGGCCCGCGTCAGCCTCCGGCACAGATCGACGTCCTCGAACCACGCCGGGTAGAACCGCTCGTCCAAACCGCCCGCACCGGCGAATGCTTCTCGACGCAGCATCAGACAGGCAGCCGCAGGCTGATCCACATCGTGGGGTGCTGTGAGGTCCAGGTCGAGCGCGAGGTAGTGCCGGCTGGCCGGATTGCGGGGCCAGAGCTTGTCGATGAGCAGCAGATCGACCACCCACGCGGCCAACGTCGGAAAGCGGCGGACCGTGAAGCCTTGCTGAACGCTGCCGTCCTCATCGACGAGGCACCCGCCTGCCGCGGCGTAATCGGCGTGCGCGTCGAGAAATGCCGCCAAACGATCGATGCTCCCCGGGCGCGCTCGACAATCAGGGTTCAGCAGGAGGAAGAAGCGACCGCGCGCCCGTGCCGCCGCGGCATTCGTGGCGCCGGCAAAGCCGAGGTTGTGTTCCTGCCGAACGATCGTCGCGCCAGGTAACGCGTGGGCCGCCTCGTCTGCGCTTTCGTCCGTCGAGGCGTTGTCGACGACGATGACGTCGTAGAGGTGGGGATCGAGTGAGGCGAGACAGGGGCCAATGCGCCCACGGGCGTTCCAGCTCACGATGAGGATGGAGACGTCCGGCGGCATCGGCGTAGTTTACCCACAGGCGGTTCCAGGAGGTGCTGCGGGATCGGCAGGGACGAGGTTACGGCCCGAGGATCTGGATGATCTTGTCGTAGACCTGCTGTGCCATGGCGTTGTATCCGTTCTGAGTGGGATGGAGCCCATCGGCGCTGATGTCGATCCCGCTCCAGCTGATGCGATAGAGGCCTTCCTCCAGCGTGAGGTCTTCGATTCGGCTGTTGAGCTGTGCGACCGAGCCCAGGTCCCTGCGGGGCTCGCCGGTGATCTCGTCGTCTTCAACCGGCGTGAGCTTGCAGATGACGACCACCTTGGCGCGCGCCTTGGCTTGGCGCACCATGTCGCGGAGCGCGTCGTGCGCCCGCTCGATCGCCGTTGCCTGATCGGGCTGCGTCAGGTCGTTCACGCCTTCGAGCAGGACGACGAAGTCGTAGTCGGGGTCTTCTTCCAGGGCGCCAGCAAAGCGCGTCTCGCCGGAATTGCTGCCGCAGTTGGCGCGCGACGCGCACTCACCGCCGATTCCCCGGTTACGGATCACGAGACCGGTGGCAAAGCGAGGATCGTCGGCCAGGCGTTGCAGGAGCCCTGCTGGATACGGCGTCATGGCACGGACCGACTGAATCCTGCACCCATCGTCGAAGTCGCAATTCCGAAACGACGTCGCGCCCGCCGTGATGCTGTCGCCGAACGCCAGCACGTGGAAGTTGTACGTGAAGGTCGCGGAGCCGATCGAGCCCTTCCCATCGGCGTTGATGACGCTCACCGCGGCGGATCCCGTGCGCTTGTTCGGCGCGGCCGGCGTGAGCGCCACGATCGTGGCATCATCAATCACGCGCACGCTCGTGGCCGCCGCGCCGCCAACGGTGACCCTGGCCCCCGGCTGGAAGCCGCGACCGCGGATCGTCACGCGCGTGCCGCCGCTCAGGCGACCCGTTCCGGGCGCGACGGATGAGACCTCCGGGGGCGGCACTGGCGCCGGCGTCCCGACCGACAGCGTTCCCCAGGGCACGCCCGCGCTCGCGTGGCCACCATCCAGGCCGCCCCAATACACGGCCCGCTCAGCCAGGAAAGGCAGCGGAGAGCCGCCGACGGAGCGGATGGTGGTGGCAAACCGCTGGTTGGCGGCCTCTGGATAGAGCGGTCTGCCATTGGCGTCCATCGCACCCATGTACAAGGTGTAGCGCGATCGGGGTGGGACCGTGAGCGGATGCACGGCGCCCGTCCCGTCGCCACGCACCACGTGCACGGTGAGCTGGAGCGCCGACGCATGCGGGTTGGAGATCAGGAAGAAGGTGTCGTATGGACCAGCTGGGACGCCCCGGAGCGAGCCCTGGATACCCTCGGCGAAGGCCCAGGATGGCCAGAGCCCGCGCGCGCCCTGCACCGTATGACCGTCGGCGGGGACCGGGCTTCCATTGAGGAGCCAGTACATCGCCCGTTCCGCGACAATCGGAAGATTCGGGTTGAGGCTCTGCACGGTCGTGGAGAATCCGGTCGCACCGAGCTCTGGCACGTCGAGCCGGGCCGAGACCGTTCGGCGCGTCTTCGCCGCCACTGGGAAATCACGCTGCACGACACCGCCGCCATCCTTGAAGAACGAGAGACGGACGGTGGTGGCCTGTGCGTTGGGGTTCTCGAGCAGCAGAAACGTCTCGAACTGCAGCGACGCGTTGCCGCTGGTGGCGCCTTCGCCGAAGTACCAGGTCTGCGCGGCTGTTCGCGTCGCGGTGCTATCGGTGCCTCCCGCAAAGCCATTCCAGTACATGGCGCGCTCGACCGCTATGGGCTGGTCTGACGTGATCGTCGTCGAGAACTGGGCATTGCGGAACGCGGGGGGGACGTCCGCCTGGCCGTTGACCCAGACCGTGGTGCGCGAGTGCGGCTGCACGACGCGCCTCATCGATTGCGGAGCGCCGCCCGCCGCCGGGAGGAACGTCAGCGTGACGGTGGCAGGGACGTCGTTGGGATTGACCAGCAGGATGAAGGTCTCCCAGAAGCCGGAGGCACCCTCGGCGAGCTCCCAGCGCGTCGACAACCCCGTGAGGCCGACCGCATTGTGCCCGGCGCCGCGCTGGCCATTCGCCCAGTACATCGAGCGCTCGACGACGATTGGCACGTTGTTGGTGGAGTCGATGCGCGCGGACACCGCGCCGTTGATGTTGCCCGGAAAGAACTGGGCGAGCCGCAAGGTGTACCTGCTGTGCGCGCCCACGGCAATCGGGACGGATGTCTCCGAGCCAGCCCCCGGTTCCGGCAGCAGTGTCACGGTGACCTGGGCGTTCTGCGCGGTCGGATTCGCGATGAGAATCTCTTCGTCGAAGACAGCGTTCTGGGCGCCTTCCGGAAGGTACCAATGAAGGTAGTCGGACGCCGCTTGGGCGGCGACCGGCGTGCTGGAAATCGCGACGAGCAGGAGAGCGAGAAGGATGGTTTGAATGAAAAGGGCGTTGTGCCGATGCATAAGCTCCGTATGCCATTGTAACTGAAAGGCGTCAGGCGTCAGGGGTCAGGCCTCAGCAGGTGTCAGGGATCAGGGCTCAGGGGATCAGGCGTTGGGCATGGGCAGGATTCTAACGCCCGCCCCCTTCTGCCCTCATGCCGGTCCCTGACGCCTGTTGACGCCTTTCCCCTGACGCCTACTGAGGCCTGAGGCCTGACGCCTGACGCCTATGTTTGCCAGTTCAAGGCCGAAAACTGCCCGATCGCGGGAATCTTGACCCGGAGGCAGCTGCCGGTGGCCCATAATGCGCTCGATCACGACCCCGACGGCCTACCAGTCGTCTGCCCGGAGGGTCGCTCGAACCCCCAAGCGGGCAACACCGCGCCGGGGGCCCATGGAGAGAGCATGCCGAAGCCGATCAAGTACGCGGAGAAGGGATTGAGCTACCTGGCCAATGGCGCCTGGTATGCGTTCGACACCCTGAACCACCTGCGGCCCGGTCCTGGATTCATCCCAGCCTGGTCCGAGAAGCCCTTGCTCAAGTCGTGGCAGAAGGTCAAGCCGCCGCTCGGCTGGCCGCGGGAGACCGACTCGCTCTGCCCGCAGTGCGTGCGAGAGGCCCGCAAGGAGATCCTCGACGGCAAGAAAGACATCAGCGTGCTGCTCAACGAGAAGGTGGGGGAGATCAAGGCCACCGTTCTCGAGCGTGACGGCAAGATCCTGATGGTGAAGGACTGTCCGATCCATGGCCATTTCGATGATGTGATGGCCATCGACACGGCGTTCTTCAGGCACCTCGAGGAGGTATTCCCGGGGCGCGACATCCGCGCGCACAACGATGAGAAGCTGCACAACCACGGCAGCTCCACCGTCCTGCACGGGCGCGGGTCGGTGCTGACCGTGGACCTGACGAACCGCTGCAACATGATGTGCGATCCCTGCTTCATGGACGCCAACCAGGTCGGGTTCGTCCACGAGCTGAGCTGGGAAGACATCAAGCAGGTGCTCGACAACGCGATCACCATCAAGCCGCGGCGGCAGATGTCGGTGCAGTTCTCGGGCGGCGAGCCGACGATGTCGCCGTATTTCCTCGACGCGATTCGC
>JBOGIN010001150.1:0-6285 GCA_050742275.1 Vicinamibacteraceae bacterium | reverse complement strand
CGAGGTCGTCGAGCCGGCGCTCCACATCCGCCGGCAGGAGGGCTTGCCGCTTCGCGATCTCACTGAGAATTGCCATGCGTGAAAGCGTGCCGCCGATATCGTCGTGGAGATCGGTCGCAATCCGCATGCGCATCCGCTCGAGGGCGAGAGCACGCTCCATCCTGAGGAGATGGAAGGCATAGAGGAGGAGCGCCACCAACGCCGTGAGCAGCAGCGTACAGCCGATCGCGAACCACCACGTCTGATACACGTACGGCTGCTGTCGAAGAGCGAGCACCGCGTCCTTCGCACTCCAAACGCCGTCCTCGTTACACGCTCGTACGCGGAAGTGGTAGCGGCCCGGCGGGAGGCCCGTATAGTACGCCTCGCGTCTGGTGCCGGCGTCGATCCAGCCGCGGTCGTAGCCCTCGAGCCGATAGCGAAATCGCACCTTCTCTGGAGCGACAAAGCTCAGACCCGCATAGTGAATCTCGACGTTCTGAGCGCCGGCCGGCACCACGAGCTCGCTATGCGGATCGCGTTCCTGTCGATCGACCACCACGCCGGTGACGACCACGGGGGGCGGATGTTCATTAGTGGGAGCCGAAGGATCGAAGGCCACCAGGCCCCTGATCGTCGGGAACCAAAGCCTGCCGTCAGGCGCCCGCCAGCCGGCCGGCTGGCCGCCGCCGTTCGTCTCGCTGGTTGGCATGCCGTCGGTCGTCTCGTACCAAACGCTGGTCACGGTCGCCGCGCGGCCCCGCGCCACGGCGTCGAGCTCGCGTCGAGCGACCCGAAAGACGCCGCGATTGCCACTCATCCACAGGTTGCCGCGCCCATCGTCGAGAATGCTGGAAACGACGTCGTCATAGAGGCCGTTCGCCGTCGTGTAGCGCGTGACCTGACCGGCGCGCAGCCGATTGAGCCCGCCGCCGTAGGTGCCCAGCCAGAGGGTCCCGTCAGGATCCTCGAGCACCGCTCGAACGACATCGTGCGACAGCCCATCTGCCGTGCTCCATCGTCTGAATCGGCCTTCGACGAAACGAAACAACCCGGCGGTCGTGCCGAGCCAGAGGCCGCCAGCCCGACGCTGCGTGATGAACGACACCGAAGCCGCTTGGGTCGGCAACCGATCGCTCTCGAACGTGCCATCACCCGTCATTCGGTTCAGGGCGCCGTGCGTGCCCACCCACAACACGCCGGCTCGATCGCGTGTGACCGCCAGCACGCTGTCGTTCGGTAAACCGCCGGCTGCGGAGAACCGCGTGACGCGGCCGTCCGCGACTCGAAACAGCCCACCGCCCGGGGTTCCGAGCCAGAGTGTCCCATCCCGGTCGCGATGGATCGCCCAGATGCAGTCGCGCGGCAGACCCTGCGCCTTACCGTACACCTCGAAGAGGCCGCGGCTGAAGTGCACCAGCCCGCCGCACGTTGCGCCGGCCCAGAGGCCGCCTGCGCCGTCACCGACGATAGGAAGGAAGCTCAAGGGAGACCCGCGGTCACCTTGCGGTACATATGCGACGGCCTTGCGCCGCGTGAGTCGGTTGAGGCCGCCAGTGTTGGTGCCAATCCAGAGATTGCCTTCGCGGTCGCGTCCCATCGCGCGCACGAAGGCGTCGGATAACCCGCTCTCCGTGCCGTAGCAGGCGCCGGCGGCGTCTGGCCGAAGATGGCAGACGCCGCTTCTGGTGCCGACCCACACGCCCGACGTCTCATCGGCGACGATCGCGCGCACCGGCGCGGCGCCGACGTTTCCGGGAAGCGGAACCCGTTCCGTGCGCTCACCGCGGAGGCGAAACAGCCCGCCTTGCGTGCCTACCCAGACGACGCCCGCGCGGTGGCCAATCGTGATGACGTTGACCAGCGCCTCCTCGCCAGTGTGGTGGAAGGGGAACGGCCGGAGCACGCCGTCGACAACGCGAGCCAACCCGGCTCCGTACATACCGAGCCAGACGGTCGCGTCCGGAGACTCAGTGATCGCGCGAACGCTCCGCACCGACGTGCCCTCGCGCGGCGCGTAGACAATGACGCGCCCGCTGGGATCGACGCGGACGGCTCCCCCCGAGGTGCCGAACCAAAGGGCATCGTCTCGAGTCTGATAGATGGTCCAAACCTGGCGACTCGGCAGGCGGCCATGCCAGTTCGGTCTTGAAACGATACCCCGTCGACGCACGAAGACGCCGTCTCGCTCCGTCCCGATCCACAAGGCGCCTGCCCGATCCTCGTAGAGCGCGAGAATACGGTCGGCGCCGAGGCCCGGCGTGTTGGCTGCAAAGGTCCTGAAGCTCTGGCCGTCGAAGCGGACCAAGCCGCCGAACGTCGCGAGCCAGATGTAGCCATCGCGCGTTTGCGTCAGCGCATTCACGGTGTTTTGTGGGAGCCCCTCATCGGACGTCCAGTTGTCGATGAGATATGGGCCGACTGGCGTCGATGCAAGCCGAACGGGTGGGGCGAGAGGGCGGGGCTGCGCGGACGCCGTGCAGGCAGTCGCGAGCACCACGGCCACCATGCACATCCTGGATCCGCGGTTGCACGGGCGCTCGGCGAAGGCCCGTGCCGCGAGCGCACGCTGGATCACAAGGGCGAGTACCATGACGAGGAGGAGCACGCGCGTGCGATGGGGGGCTACTGCTGAGCCCAAGTCTATACACGAGCACAGCATATGGCAATGCCGCGGCGCTCCGGACCGAGGCAAGGGCATGCTGCCAGATTGTCGGGGGGAGGCGATCGTCGATGGGTCAGCGCCGAGTGATGAGAAGCGACGCGAATCCAGGCAGGTAGGCGACGGTCCAGGCGC
Organism: Vicinamibacteraceae bacterium; assembly: GCA_050742275.1. Lineage (GTDB taxonomy): Bacteria > Acidobacteriota > Vicinamibacteria > Vicinamibacterales > Vicinamibacteraceae > WHTT01. The sequence continues at coordinate 3,509 of JBOGIN010001150.1, read as the reverse complement.
CGAAGTGCGTCAAGTAATCCCAACCGCGAGGACGGAAGGGAAGCCAGATGCCGGAGATGGCGTAAAAGGCGATGCCCGAGAGCACCGCGGCGACGATGCCGCGCGCCAGCACCTCTGGGACACTCGCCTGCTTCTGCAGCACGTGGCCGCTGAGCCAGCCGAGCGCCATCCACAAGCCAAACCAGCTCGCAAACATCGCCGAGTATCCGACCAGCGGCTGCAGGAGATAGAAGCTGGCGGCGGCCAGGAGGCCGATCAGTGCACCTCCCATGCCGCCCGCTAACAGCCTTCGCGCGCACAGGCCGAGATAGAGACCTACGCAGAAGAGCAGCGCGGTCCCGTGAACGAGGCCGTACAGAGGGCGATGATGCGGGACCGCGCTGGCCCAGATGAAGTCACCCAGCGTGCTCACGGCAGCGATGGCGACCGCGCCACCGATGGCTGCACGAAGGCCGGTCATCGGCACCATCCCGTCGGCCAGGCGCTAGCGATTGACCAGCGCGAGCATGTCGTCCGTGTACCGCGCGCCCTCGGCCGCACCCGGCGGGAAGAGGCGGTCGATCTCACCGAGCTCGTCGGACGTCAGCGTGACGTCGAGGGCGCCCAGGTTGTCCTCGAGGTACGTGAGGCGCTTGGTCCCAGGAATCGGCACGATATCGTCGCCCTGCGCCATGACCCACGCCAAGGCGAGCTGCGCGGGCGTGCAGCCCTTCCGCTCGGCGAGGCTCTTGACGTGCGCCGCGAGCTGGAGATTCTTTTCCAGGGCCGCTTCCTGAAAGCGCGGATTGGTCTGCCGCCAGTCGTCCGGCGACATGTCCGAAGCCTTCTGAATCGAGCCGGTGAGGAAGCCGCGTCCGAGCGGGCTGTAGGGGACGAATCCAATGCCGAGCTCTCGGCACGTGGCGAGGACCCCATTCCTCTCCACATCGCGTGACCAGAGGGAATACTCGTTCTGCAGCGCGGCAATGGGATGAGTCGCGGCCGCACGGCGCAGCGTCTCCGTCGACGGCTCCGACAGGCCCAGCGCACGCACCTTGCCGGCGCGAACCAGGTCGGCCATCGCACCCACGGTCTCTTCGGTCGGCACGTTGGGATCGACCCGGTGCTGGTAGAAGAGGTCGATAGTGTCGATGCCGAGCCGGCCCAGGCTCTCGTCGCAGACCTTCCGAACGTTTGCCGGCGACCCGTCGAGGCCGGCGATCTGCCTCGTCTCCGGGTCCAGCCGAAAGCCGAACTTCGTCGCCACGACGATCTTGTCGCGCGGTGCCTCGCGCAGAAAGCGGCCGAGCAGCTCCTCGTTCGCGTAAGGGCCGTAGATCTCAGCCGTATCGAGGAAGTTGCCACCACGCTCCATGTAGCGGTGGAGCACACGAAGTGATTCTGCTTCATCGGCTGGGCCGTAGGCGTAAGACATGCCCATGCACCCAAGACCGAGCGGGGAGACATTCAGCGGACCCAATGTGCGTGTCTTCATGATGACTCTCTTCAGATGAGCGACGTGGGGGCTGCAGGCCCTTCTACCGTATCGCAGTGAGTTGCCTTTGTGAAGGTATCATCTCCACGAGGAGGAGTGGATGCACATCCAGCGACCGGGCTCCGTGTGGATTGCTTCGATTATTGCCCTGGTGGTCACCGGGGGACTTGCCGCCAGCCGCGCGCCGCGCCCAACGCCGGCAGCGCAGGGGCTGGAACAGGTCAAGGCCAACTACACGAAGCACGAGTACTACCTTCGCATGCGCGACGGCGTGCGGCTGTTCACCGTCGTCTACGCACCGAAGGACCAGTCACAGCACTATCCGATCCTTCTGACGCGCACGCCGTACAGCGTGGGGCCGTACGGCGCCGACCGGTACCGCACGGACGTCGGCCCGTCGCCCCTGTTCGCGAAGGAAGGGTACATTTTCGTGTACCAGGACGTGCGGGGCCGCTGGATGTCAGAGGGCGCTTTCGATCATCTGCGGCCGCACAAGGACGTGAAGAAGGGACGGCGCGACATCGACGAGAGCACCGATACGTACGACACGATCGACTGGCTGATCACGCACGTGCCCAACCACAACGGCCGGGTGGGCATGTGGGGCATTTCGTATCCGGGCTTCTACACCGCGGCAGGGATGATCGACGCGCACCCGGCGTTGAAGGCGGCGTCGCCGCAGGCGCCGGTCGCCGACTGGTTCGCCGCCGACGATTGGCACCACAATGGCGCCTTCCTGCTCGCCCATGCGTTTGGCTGGTTCTCACGATCCGGCTGGCCGTTCACGAAGCCGAGCAAGGCGTACCCAGGGCCGCCGTTCGAGCGTGAGCTGGAGGATGGCTACGAGTTCTTCATGCGGCATGGAACGGTGCGCAATCTAACCGCGCGCTTCTTCCAGGACAAGATCCCCTTCTGGAGCGAGATCATGAAGAACGACACGCGCACCGGATTCTGGAAGGCGCGCAACCTCCGGCCGCACCTGAAGGGCATCACGCCAGCGGTGATGACCGTAGGCGGCTGGTTCGACGCCGAAAATCTCTTCGGTGCGCTGGAAGTGTATCGAGCCGTGGAGACGCAGAGCCCCAACACTCAGAACGTCCTCGTCATGGGCCCGTGGGTGCATGGCGGATGGGCGCGCGGCAAAGGCGACGAGCTTGGCGATGTTCGCTTCGACTCGGCCACGTCGACGTTCTATCAGGAGCGCATCGAGCTGCCTTTCTTCAACGCGCTGCTCAAGGGAGATGGCAAGCACGGACTCCCGGAAGCGTACGTCTTCGAGACCGGTACGAACCAGTGGCGTCGCTTCGACGCATGGCCTCCCAAAGAGAAGACAACACGAACGCTCTACCTGCAGGCGGACGGTGGCTTGTCGTTCGACGCTCGAGCCGACGCCGGCCCTGACGCCTTCGACGAGTACATCAGCGATCCAGAAAAGCCCGTGCCCTTCATCCCCGGTGTCGCGCCGGGGATGGCGCAGCGATACATGGTCGACGACCAGCGCTTTGCCGCGCGCCGTCCCGACGTCCTCGTCTATCAGACCGAGCCGCTCCAGACCGATGTCACCATCACCGGACCGATGGTCCCGAGCCTTCACGTCTCGACCTCCGGCACCGACGCGGACTGGATTGTCAAGCTCATCGACGTGTACCCGGACCGCTACCCAGACAAAGACGGCGCGGTGGAGAACACGATGGGCGCCTATCAGCAGCTCGTGCGCGGTGAGGTCATACGTGGAAAGTTTCGCAACAGCCTCGAGAAGCCGGAGCCGTTGACGCCCGGCAAGCCGACGAAGGTGGAGTTCACGGTGTCCGACACCTTCCACACGTTTCGGCGCGGGCACCGCATCATGATCCAAATCCAGAGCACCTGGTTCCCGCTCATCGACATCAACCCGCAGAAGTTCATGAACATCTTTCAAGCGCGTGACGCAGACTTCCAGAAGGCGACACAGCGCATTTACCGGTCGAAGGCGATGCCATCATCGGTCGAGGTGGGCGTGCTCTGAGCCGCGCGGCCTGAAGGCCGCGCGCTACAA
>JBOGIN010001149.1:0-5472 GCA_050742275.1 Vicinamibacteraceae bacterium | reverse complement strand
GCTTCGACCATGCATTGCTGGCGAGCAGGGTGAGCCCGCCCGAGAAGCGCTTCGTGCCCTTCACGATCAGCGCGTTGTACAAGGAGCTGCCGCTGTGGTTCATCATGCCGCCCGTGCCGACGCCGCGGTACTGTGGAAAGGCGCGCAACGACTGCCCCAGCGTCGCCGCATCGCCGAGCAGCTCCGTGAAGTTGGCAAACGGCGGCGCGAAGCCGAGGGCGACCACTTCTGGATGGTCGATGGGCTTGTTCAGCAGATCGCCGAGATGCGCGTACTTCGGATCGATCTGCATGACGTTCACGCGGTCGGAGGGGAGATGGGTGCCCCGGCTGCCGGTATACGTCACGTCCACGACGAAGTCGTGGGGCAGGGCATGCGACACCGCCAGATTCCAGCTCGTCGTCATCGGCAGCCGGCCGGCCTCTTCCGCGTCGTACCACGGCACGCTGAAGCCGGCACGGAAGCCGGGATCGAGGATGGGCGGCGCCTCCCATGCGGGGAATCCCTCGTCCCACTGGAACGCCGCGGTGACCCCTTCGTTCTGTGATTCCCAGCCTGGCGAGTTCGTGAAGCCGTCATTGGCGCCCGCAAGACCAGGAGCCTTGTTGGTGCCGTAGAAGATGCCGCCGGCCGCGCGGACTACCGTCGTATCGGTCATCCGATAGGCGAGGCCGAGCCGTGGTCCCCAACCGCTCGCGTTGTCGTAGAGGTTGCGGCGTCCTTCACGTCCCTCACCCTCGCCGAGGAAGCGCAGCGCCCCCGGAGAGCCGCTCGCTGCTGGATTGGGCAGATCCGGGTCGAAGTACGACATGCGGTCGTGCTTTTCATAGGCGCTCATGTTGATCTCGTAGCGAATCCCGATATTCATCGTGAGGCGCGGCGTAATCTTCCAGTCGTCCTGCACGAAGAAGGCATGGTAGGGGAAGCGCAGCATCTGCGTGTTCGGGATCGTGAAGCCGCCGGAGTACACCTCACCGAGCATGAAGCTCGCAAGCGCGCTGCCCGACCCGCCCGTATTGTCGCCCGGGATCGCGGTGCTCAACCGATCGAACCCGAAGGTTCCCGCCGCGTTGTTCCGGTTGTTCGTGTTGAGGAACATCATCTGGTAGCTGTAGCCGAACTTGAAGCTGTGGTTGTTCTTCACCCAGGTGACGCTCTCGTTCAGACCGTAGACCGTGTGATACTCATCCCAGAGCTTCGAGGCATCCCACCCGCTGTAGTTGTCGTTGCGGAAGTTCACGGACGGGAAGCCGGTGTTGTAGCCGGGATTGTTCGGCGCGGCGCCCCCGAGGACATCGCCCCAGTTCTGCCCAAAGGGCTCCGCCGTGATGTCATGCTCCGGGTGCGTGATCCGGTGCACGCCGACCGTCAGCGTGTTGACCACGCTCGGGCTGAACACGTGCGTGTCGTTCAGCCGAAACATGTAGCCGTAGTACTGATCGCCGTTGTAATACTTCCGGCCGGAGAGTGGATAGGCCAGGCCCGCCCAGTTGTTCGGGTTGAGCGCGTCGGTATCGTAGGCGTTCGTGAAGCGCGTGCCGTTCTGGTTGTAGGTGGCCGACAGCCGATTCTTGATGCCGAAGTTGTGATCGATCTTGACCAGGAAGGAGTTCTCGATCCGCTCTTTCGGCTCCGTTCCAGGCGCAACGTAGTTGTTGACGAGTCCCTCGGCATTGGGGGCCGGATAGTACTGCGCGATGGCCTGCGACAGCGGGCTCAGCCGATTCTTCGGCATGATGTTGCCGGGAAACGGGTCGCGAACGAGGCCGCCCTGGCCGTCGCTCCGTGTCGTGGCCGGGTCGTAGATTGGAATCATCCGGCCCTCCTCGTCCTTCCAGTTCGAGAAGTCGCCGTTGATCATCTCCGGGAGCGGAATGGTGCTCTGGGTCGCGCCGGATGTTTGCGGCTCCCGGTATCCTTCGTACGAGAGGAAGAAGTACGTCCTGTTCATGCCGTCGTACAGCTTCGGGATGACCACCGGCCCGCCGAGCGTCCCGCCGAAGTCGTGTCGCTCGTACTCCGGTTTGTCGACGTCCAGCTTGTTGTTGAGCCAACTGTTGGCGTTGAACACCTCGCTCTGGAAGTAATCGAAGATGCCGCCCCGGAGCTCGTTCGTGCCAGACTTGGTCGTCACGGTAATCTTGCCGCCGCTGGCGCGGCTGTCTTCTGCCTTGAACGTCGCGGTGTCGATGCGGAACTCCTCGGTGCCGTCGATCGACGGGGTGACGCGGTTCATGTAGCCGACGTGATTGCGCCAGCCCATCTCGACCGAGAGGCCGTCGACGCTGACGTTCCAGTCGTGTTGCTGGCCGCCGCCGACTTGAAAATCGTCCCACGCGCCTTGGCCGTTGCCGCTCTTGACCTGCGGCATCATCATCATCACGCTGAAGGCGTTCCGCAGCCCGCCGCCAATGCCCGCGACCGCCACCGGCACGTCCTGCACCAGCTTGTTGTCCATCGTTGTCGACACTTCGCTGGACTCGGTTTTGAGCGGCGGCGGACCCCCGGTCACCTCGACGCGCTCACTGGCCGCACCGACCTCCAACGTCGCATTGATGCGCACGTTGTCGTTGCTGGCGAGATGGATGCCCGACCGCGCCCACGTTTGGAAGCCCGGCAGGGAGACGCTGACGTCGTACGTGCCGACCTGCAGGCTCGGGATCAAATAGTTACCGGTCTCCGACGTCACGGTCTCTGCCCGCACGCCGGTGGCGCTGTTGATGGCCACGACCGTGGCGCCTGGGACGACGGCGCCCGTGCTATCGGTGACCAGGCCGGTAATGGCGCCGAAGGTCGACTGCGCGCCGGCCGGTCGTCCCACGAGAACCAGGGCGAGGAGGCTCAGAGCGATGGAAGCGCGAATCGGCATGGGAAGACTCTCCTAGAAGGTCGAGCATGCGGCAAACGAGACGAAGCGCGGCGCTAACGCGCGATCCGCTGCGACGTGGAATGGACTCCGCTAGAACAACAGCGTCCGGGGAGACGAGGCTCGCCATGGCTTGGCTGGTCAGCCGCCACGCGGTGTCACCAATATGTGATATCTGAGCGCGGGATTATGGTCGCACGGCAGCGACCCTGTCAACTCTTATCATGCGCCAGCACAGATAGCAGAGCTCGCTCGATGCCCACCTCTGCATTGACGAACGCGCAGTGTTCTTGTCTTCCCGACAACCTTAGCTGTGAAGACGCGTCTGGTTCAAGGTGGCCGACGTCTTGCAAGCCATTGACCAGGGCCTTGCCAGCCTGGCGCCAGCGATGGACGGCAACGTTATTTTGTCGCGCCTGCAAGGATTTTTATTGATGTGGAGGTGTCACGATGATGGCCATCTGGCTCACCTTGGGGTTCATCTGCGGCGGGCTGTGCGGTGTGCTGGGCGGCGTGCTGGTCATGTCGCTTCTGGTGGCGGCTAAGGGTCAGCCTAACGCAGACATTCCCGGCCGCCCGCAGGGTGCGGCGTCTGTGTAAGACCTACACATCTTCTCGAGCAAGTATGCGTTATCGCCCTGCTTCCTGACGGGGCGGCTGGCGGCTTCCTGAGGCGGCCTGAGCGTCAAGCCTATCGAGGGCATTGCGCCGCCCATCCGGGAAGAGTAGGCGCACTGAAACTCAATGGAGGACCACTTACTGCGAGCCGCAGGGCGCGGTGATCGTTCAATGGAAGTGATTTACGCGGTCACGAGCGAGAGCGAGTGAGGGGATTCGGTCAGCTCGCCTTGCTCGGCACGTTCAGCAAGCACACGCAACGCCAGGCCGGCCGCCCGGCGACGGGCGTCTTCTTCCGTCTCGCCGTAGCAGAGCACGCCCGGCAGATCGACGACCTCACCGATCCATCGACCGTCCTCTTCGCGGGCCCCTTCGACGTGGAGTTCCAGCGTCATCGTTGGTGTTCTCCTCAGCGACTATTCTCGACTCTACAACAGAGGCGACAACATAGACTCTACACCAGATTGGACGACGGGGGCCGAACACAACGTTTCCCGTCGGCGTCAATCCGTGACCTCGGTGGGACCTTGAGAAAAGGGCCGGGATATGCTCCCAAGCTCTTGCTCTTACTAATCTCTTGATTTTATTGTGGTTTTGATTGCCGAGGGGCAGAATCGAACTGCCGACACCGTGATTTTCAGTCACGTGCTCTACCAACTGAGCTACCTCGGCACGAGGCAGAAGGAAAAATATAACACACGCCTCAGCAGGCGACCAAGACGCCAGGAGCAGTCGCCGACGTCTCCGGCGCGGCAGCGAGCACCGTTGCCGCGCGCAACGACGCGCTACTCCAGCTCCAACACGATATACGTCAGGACCTGAGCCCGCTGCACCTGCAAAACGCATGCGCCTCCCGCCGGCAGCGCATCCAGTTTGGTGCGAAGGTCGGCGAGGCTGCCGACCGGTGTTCCGTTCAGTGCAATGACCACGTCGCCCGCTTCGAGGCCGTGTTCGCCAGCGGTGCCAGCGAGAAGGCCCGCAACCAGCACACCGCTGGGGGCGCGCAACTGCGGAAGCTGCTTGGCGACGGTGGAATCGATCTCAACGCCGAGGACGCCCAAGCGAGCAATGAGGCTCTTGGCGGGATCCACCAGCTCCGCGAACCGCGCGGGATCATCCGGACGCTCCGCGATTGCTGCGGTTGCCCGAAGCGTGGCGCCACCCCGCTGAATCTCGAGCGCGACGCTATCGCCAACGCGATGAGCGTAGAGGTTCACGTCGAACTGGCGTGCGTTCTCCATCGGCCGGCCCTCGAGTGTGAGCACGACATCACCCGGCTGCAGCTTCGCTGCCGCCCCTGGCCCACCCGGCGCCACGTCCGCGAGAATGACCCCTCCCGTTTGCTCGAGCCCCAGGCCTGCCGCCATTGTCGGCGTAATGGTCTGTGCGAGCACGCCAAGCGTTCCTCGACGCACATGCCCTGTCGTCCGCAATTGCTCGAACACCGTGCGGACGATGTTGCTGGGTACCGCGAAGCCGACGCCCTCGTTGCCGCCAGACTGGGACAGGATGTACGTGTTGATGCCCACGACGCGCCCGGAGGCGTCGACGAGAGGGCCGCCGCTGCTGCCGGGATTGATCGGGGCGTCGGTCTGCACGTACACCATCGGGTCGTCCGGCCCGCGCTGCCGTCCCACCGCCGAAACGACGCCGAGCGTCACCGAGTTCTCCAAGCCGAGAGGACTGCCGAACGCCATCACGAGATGCCCAGGCCGGAGCTCGTCCGAGTCGGCCAGCGGCAACGGCGTCAAGCCCTTCACGTCGATCTTGAGCACCGCGAGATCCGTCTCGCGGTCGAGCCCAACGAGCGTCGCCTCGCGCACGGCGCCAGCCGGGCGAACAATCGAGCGTCCGGCGCCCGTCGCCGGCGGTGACAGCACGACCCGGACGCGGCGCGCATTCGCCACGACGTGCGCGTTCGTCGCGACGAAGCCATCAGCGTGGAGAACGACGCCGGAGCCGCCAGCACGCTGGGTCGAGACCACGCC
>JBOGIN010001148.1:0-3075 GCA_050742275.1 Vicinamibacteraceae bacterium | reverse complement strand
GATCGAACCAGCTGTTGGCCGCCCCTTCGGCGAAGAGCCAGCGGGGCAAGGCACGCGTGACGGCGGCGCTGGCGCTGCCGGCGGCCCACGGCGTCCCGGGCGCATCGTAGTACATCGCTCGCTCGGCAATGATTGGGACACCGTTGACCGATTCGATCACGCCGGACACCGGTGTCCCGGCGAGACGTCGGCTCTCGTTGTTGACGAAGATGGTCTTGCGGCTGTGTGGTGCGAGGTCGTAGGTGCGTTGCTCGGGCGCACCACTCTCCAGGAGATAGGTGACACGCACCCGCGCGGCCTGCTCGCCGGGATTCTGAATGAGATAGAACAGCCAGAACGGGCTGGTCGCCCCTTCTGTGATGTACCAACGACGCGCTGGCGCCGCCGTACCCGTTTCGGCGTGCGCGCCATAGGCCCTGCTATCCCAGCTGACCGTGCGATCGACCACCAGCGGCACGTCGGACTCCACGCGCGTGGCGAAGTCGGCACCGTTGAGCTCGGCGAACGCCGACGCGGACAAGGTCGTGCGCGCTCGCGCCGCGAGATCCATGGGGTGCGTCACGAGCTGGCCGTCCGCGCGCTCGAAGACCACGACCACCCTCGCCGGGGCGGTTCCCGGATTCACGAGCGCAACGTTGGTGTTCCAGAAGTTCTGCGACTGCACGCCCTCGGGTAGGTACTGGACCTCGGTTCCCCGTGGGTGCGTGCCGCGTTGATACTCGATGAAGTTGGGCACACCGTCTTGGTCGGAATCAGCGTTGCGAATCGACGTGCCCGTCGCCTCGGTGCTGTTGAGACCATAGCGTGTCTCCCAACTGTCGGGTAAGCCGTTGTCGTTGGCGTCACGGCTCACCACGGCCGACACCTCGCCGGACGGCCCACTGGCAAGACCGGTGGTGTTGTATGCGCGGACGGCAAAGTAGTAGCGCACTCCTTCCTTGAGATTCGGGACGGCAGCGCTCGTACGTGCGCCGACGTCCATGATTCCGGTGTACGCATGGCTCGATGTGCCCCACAGCACGACGTATCCCTTGAGATCCGTTTCTCTGTTGGCGTCCCACATGAGCCATACGGAGCCGGCTTCAGCAGGCAGCGCCGAAGCCATGAGGAGCAGCACGAACGCAAATGCGCGAAGCGATCCTTTCTGCGAAAGCGGAGCTGACATGGGCAGCGAACATGGCAACCCACATGCCTGCCCCGCGTTCTTCTGAAGCGACGCTTATTAACTCACAGCAAGATAATTGACTCGCTTACTGGCAAGCTCGTCAGAGCGTGAACGATCACACTTCCGTAAGCGAATTCGACTTCTGTGGCAGAGGTGCGCAACGACGGGGAGTATCTGGAAGATAGAAGAACGATTGGAGGGAGATAGAAGAGCTAGCCTGACGAGCTAGTGATGCGCCGCCTCACATCCAACCGTGGGGCCAGGCCCTCAGGTGGAGCGTGAGCCTGGCCGTAGGTCGGTGCTAGCTCGACCGCCAGAACTTACGGGAGCGGAGACCCAAGCGCGGCGCCGCCCGCCGAGAGGAGCTTGCCGCCGGTATTCCAGTAGATGGCATGCTCGACGACGAGCTGAGCAGGCTCGGCGCCAATGCTTTCGACCAGCGCGCCGAACCGCCGCCCTTCACTCTCGGGAAAGTCGCGCGCGATGGGAATGTCCGTCCGGCTCTTCGCGGGAAGCGTGTAGGTCCGGCTCGTGCGGCTGCCGTCTTCGAAGAGTAGTGTCACGCGAGCCTTGCGCTGCCCTGCCGACGTGTTCGCGACGAGCACGTATGTCTGCGTCTCGGCTGCGCCCCCGACCTCCCCTTCGGCAATGGCCCAACGCGTGCTCGTCTTGGTCGCCCCGACGGTGCTATGCGACTCGTACCAGTTCGCGGCCGTCGGGCCGGGCCACCACATGGATCGCTCAGCCAGGAACGACACGCCGTTGGTCGATTCGAGAATCGTCGACACCGAGGTCTGCTCGAGATCGGCCCCCTCCTGGTCGACATACACCGTCTTGCGCGAGCGCGGCCGCAGCGTGTACGTCCGGCGGGCGGTTCGCCCCATCGGCAACAGATAGGTCGCGCGCACCGTAGCGGCCTCGTCGTTGGGATTGGCCAGCGACAGGAACATGTCGAAGTAGGCGCCGGTCGCCCCCTCACCAAAGAACCACCGCTTCGCAGGCGCGGTGACGCCTGCGCTCGCGCTGCCGGATAGGAAGGCCTGCCCTTGCCCTGAGAGATACAAGGCGCGCTCCGCAATCACCGGCACGCCATTGGTCGATTCGACAATCGCGGATAGCTCGGCATGACTGAGTGGATCACCCTCGCCGTTCACCCAAATGGTGAGCCGGCTGTGCGGCGCCGCCGTGTACCGGCGCACCTGCGGCGCTTGGCCGTTGGCCAGCAGGTAGGTCACGGCTATCTCTGCCGGTGAAGCATTCGGGTTCTGCACGAGGTAGAACAAATCGAACAACCCGCTCCAGGCGATACCCTCCGTCAGATACCACTTCGTCGAGGGCGTCGGCAGGCCCGTCTCGAGGTGCGCGCCATACCGGCCGGCGCCCCACGACACGGTCCGGTCCACGATGACGTCGCCGTTCGACTCCACGAGGGTGGAGAATCCTCGCCCGGCAAGCTCCGGTATCTGGCGCCCCGTCACGGTCGCGCGCGTGTGCGGCGGGAGGGCCATGGCGCGCGCGTGCCGCTCGCCCCGGTCGTCCTCGAAGATCATCGTCACGGACGAGGGCTCGTCGGTTGGATTCAAGAGCGCAAAGCGGGTCTCGAACAGGTTGGCCTCGATCCCCTCCGCGAAATAGCTGACGTGCGCGGAAGAGCTCGGTGGCTGCGCTGGCTCCGTTGGCTCCGTTGGCTCCGTCGGCAGAGGCGGAACGGTTGGGAACGGTGGCAACGGCGGGAGCGGTGGCAGCCCTGACAGCCACGCCCAGACCTCGTTCGAGGGTCCGCTGACAAGGCCAGCTGTGTTGTAAGCTTTCACGGCAAAGTAATAGATGCGGCCCTCCGTGAGGCCGCCGACGCTAAAGGTCGTGCGATTCCCAACGTCGACCACCTCGGTGTAGGCGCCGGGTAAGGT
>JBOGIN010001147.1:0-9078 GCA_050742275.1 Vicinamibacteraceae bacterium | reverse complement strand
CTCTAAAGGCCCCTCGCTACGGCCCCCTCACGCCAGCTAGGAGGCTACGCCCCTGCCTTGGGATTCGTCCTATCCACCTTGGCCGCCGTGGGAACGAGACCGTTGATGAAGTCCTCGACGTTCGTGTAGCCGTCAGCGTTCAGATCGCCGGAGGCGTCGGAGGGATCCGCAGGGTCGAGGCCGTGCCTCCGTTCCCATTCATCCGGCATGCCATCGTTGTCGCGATCCTTGTGCGGTTGGCCGCGATAGCTCGGGTAGCCGCCGACTTGGCCTATCTGCGTGAGGATGCCGCGGCCAGCCTTGTAGGTAACCGCGCCCTCGCGGACCATCTCGATAATCCGCCGGTCGACGGCGTCCCGCCGAGGCAAGGTCGCGCCGGCGTTGGCGAGCACATGGGCGTACGCGGTTTCGGCAGACTGCACGGCAACGTGCGCGTGAGAGTACGGCTCGCGTGCCTTCAGCGCGCGTAGCGCGTTGCCCACGTCGATCCCATCCTCCTCATCTATCTGAACGCCGCCGGCCCAGTTATCGTCTGTCACGGCCCTGTTGCCTTCGACGATGTTGCCGGTCACGTAGGCCTTGCCGAACGTCGGCGTGGGCTCGTCACTCGGGTCCGGCTTCAGCACGCGATGCGAGACCGGGTCACCATCGGGCGTGGCGGGCCCCGGCTTCAGGTAGTTGTTGACGATCGTGTAATAGCTTCCCCCGTCACCACCATCGATGGTTCGGTGACGCCAGTTGTACAGCACGTTGTTCACGAAGGTGAAGTCGTGCGTCATGCCGATGCTTGGATTGCGCCCGGCATTGCTCGCCCAGAGATTGTGATGGAAGGTGGCGTTGTATCCGCCAATCGTGCTGCCAAACGAGTGATTGTAGGTGTCGAGCGCCTCGCTGCTGATCGAGTGCTGAATCGTGATGTTGACGGTCGGAAGCTTCTGCTCGCGACCTCCGCCTGGCGGCGTGTACATGTGACGATACATCGACAGGTTCTCGTCGAGCCCCCAGCTCGCCGAGACGTGATCGATCATGATGTTGCCAATCGGGTTGCCGCCGAGCGCATCGTTGCGATCCCCCACCCACGTCGCCCCCCGGCGGAAGCGCATGTGGCGGATGATCACGTCGTGCGTTTCAATCTCAACGGTGTCGCCGGCGATGCACACGCCGTCGCCAGGCGCGGTATTTCCAGCGATTGTGATGTACGGCGCGCGGATACGGATGCGCTCCTTCAGCTCGATGATCCCGGCGACGTTGAAAATGACAATGCGGGGGCCGGCGGCTTCGACGGCTTCGCGAAAGCTCCCGGGACCGCTGTCCGCGAGGCTCGTGACAACAAACACCTTGCCGCCGCGTCCACCGAAGCTGTACATGCCGCCGCCCTGTGCGCCCGGGAAGGCGGGGATCGACGCTTGCGGTAGATCAGCCGGCTTGGCCGCCCATGGAACGTATGGCTTCCCCTTGGCCGCCCATGCGTCGATGATCGGCAAGGCTGCTGCCCATGCCGCATCGGAGCGCGCATCGGCGGCTGCGCGCCTTCGCGTGGCTTCTTCCTCGACATCCTTCGGGACATCCGGATATTGGGCCAAGACGACAGCCTCTCCCGTCGCCAACGAAACGGCGAGTGCAATACACGTCAGTCGCTTCCAGCTGATCATGTGGCGTTTACCGCTTCTTATCTTAGCGCCCTGGGGCACGCGCTGCGAAGAGGCCTCGCAGAGGCGTTCGCTCACTGGCGGCGCCTCGTCTGCTCACAGTAGACTGTGCGCATGCAGATCAACCGCCGCAGCCTTCTCGCGGGCCTCTCGGCAGGTGTCTCCGTCACCGCGCTCGGTGCTCGCGCCCCCTCGGCGCGGCAGGCCGCTCAGGCCGAACCGCGTGTCGTTCCAGATTACGAAACGCCGCTCTTCCAGCTCCATCGGCTCGTCAAGGCACCCGTCAAGGTGGCGTCGATCGAGCTGCTGAAGAACGAGCGCCACTACTTCGTCCGGACCCGTTCCACCGATGGCGCGGTGGGCGTGTGCGAAACCAAGCAGATGGAGCACTACGTCCCGATTCTGCTCGACATCGTCGCGCCCTTCTTCATCGGCAAGGATGCGCGCGATCTCGAGACGCTGATCGATGGTGTGTATATCGAGAACTACAAGTTGGCGGGCCAGTCCTTTTGGTGCCCGGTGGCGTACGTGGAGCAAAGTCTGCTCGACTTGCTTGGAAAGACGGCCGGCAAGCCTGTTGGCGAGCTCATGGGCGGTGTCATCCGCAAAGAGATTCCCGTCTACCTCTCCGGCTCGGGACGGGACACGACGGCGGAAGAAGAGGTCGAGGTGTACGTTCGTGGCGTGGCGCACACCGGCGCGAAGGCGGTGAAGCTCAAGATCGGCGGGCGGATGAGCCGCAACCTCGACGCCTATCCAGGCCGCACCGACACGATGATGGCGCTGGCCCGTAAGCGCCTGGGCGACGACATCGTCATTTACACCGACGCCAACGGCTCCTACAACGCGGCCAAGGCCGTCGAAGTGGGGCGCATGCTGGAGGATCTCGGCGTCGGCTTCTTGGAAGAGCCGTGTCCGTGGGAAGAGCTGAGCGAGACGAAGCAGGTGGCGGAAGCGCTGAAGATGCCAGTGGCAGCCGGCGAGCAGGACGCCAGCCTGTGGCGGTTTCAGTGGATGATGGAGAACCGCGTGATGGACATCGTGCAGCCCGATCTCAACTACAACGGCGGCCTCATTCGCGCCGCGCGCGTGGCGCGAATGGCCCGCAAGGCCGGCATGCGGATTGTGCCGCACAACACGCAGACGGGCGCAACCGCTGTCAACATTCTCCAGTTCGCCTCGGCGATTCCCAACATCGGCGCGTACATGGAGTTCCCCTGGCGAGCGCCGGGGAGACCGGAATCGTGGTACTCACCGCATTTCGAGATCCACGATGGGGCGGTCAGCGTCCCGACCGGTCCCGGACTGGGAGTGGAGATCGATCCTGGCTTCCTCGCCAAAGCCCGGAGGATTGTGCCCTGCCCTTCGTAGGCGCGGCGCTCACTCGAAGGGCCAGTCGTACCTCAGGCCTTACGGCCGAGATTTTAGCGTCTGTTGTGAAGGAGGATCGCTGATGCGTCGAGCAAGCAAGCGCCACGCCAGCGCGTGGCTCGCTGGACTAATCACGTTGAGCGTGGGCACCGCCGCCCCGCACGCGGGTCAACAGGCGGCCACTCCGGCCCCAGCGACGACGGGCGTCGATCCGCGCGTCGCCACACTGAAAGAGGCGGTCGCGGCTGACATCCGCTCGCCAGCCATGTACGACCTCGGACAGCAGATGGTCGACATGGTCTTCAGCTTCGGCGAGCTGGGTTTTCAGGAGTTCGAAACGCAGAAGTATCTCACGGGCATCCTGAAGGAGCACGGCTTCAGCATCGAGACGGGCGTGGCCGGCATTCCGTCGGCCTGGGTGGCACGCTGGGGATCGGGCAAGCCGGTGATCGCCATGGGATCGGACGTCGACTGCATCCCGCAAGCGTCGCAGAAGCCGGGTGTCGCGTACCACGATCCCCTCATCGACGGCGCGCCGGGGCACGGCGAGGGACACAACTCCGGCACGCCGCTCAATATCGTGGCCGCGATCGCGGTGAAGCGGATCATGGCGCGCGAGAACATTCCGGGCACGCTCATGATCTGGCCCGGCATTGCCGAGGAGCAGCTCGCCACGAAGGCGTATTACGTGCGTGCCGGCCTGTTCAAGGATGCCGACGTGGTCCTCTACAACCATGTGGGCACGAACCTGACCGCCGGGTGGGGCGATGGCAGTGGCAACGGCCTCGTCTCTGTCGAGTACGCCTTCGAGGGCGAGACCGCCCACAGCGCCGGCGCGCCATGGCGAGGCCTGTCAGCGCTCGACGCCGTCGAGCTGATGAACACCGGCTGGAACTACCGGCGCGAGCATCTCCGGATCCAACAGCGCTCGCACTATGTCGTCACCGACGGCGGCGACCAGCCGAACGTCGTGCCACGCACCGCCTCGGTCTGGTACTTCTTTCGCGAAACGACCTACGAAGGCATCAAGAGCCTCTGGACGATCGGCGACAAGATGGCGGAAGGCGCGGCGCTCATGACGGGCACGAAGTGGTCGTCGCGCGTGTTGGGCTCCGCCTGGCCGCAGCACATGAACCGGCCACTGGCGGAGACCACGTATGCCAACATCAAAGCGGTCGGCCTGCCGAAATGGACCGACGCGGATATGGCGCTCGCCAAGGCCACGCAGCGCGAGCTCGGCGTGCCCGAGGAAGGGCTCGAGACCGAGCTGGAAGCGCTCGAGGGGCAGGAGGCGATTCCAGAAGATGAGAAGCGCGGCGGTGGCTCGGACGACATCGGCGACATCTCCTGGACGTTGCCGACGGTCTCCCTCCGTTTTCCCGCGAACTTCAAGGCCGGGCCTGGGCACAACTGGGCAAATGCCATCGCAATGGCGACACCCATCGCGCACAAGGGGGTCAATGCGGGAGCACAGGTTCAGGCCATGACGGTGGTGGATCTGTTGCTGCGTCCCGAGCTCGTGGGGCAGGCATGGAACTACTTCAAGAACGTGCAGACGAAGAATCGGAAGTACGAGCCGCTCATTCGCGCGCAGGATCGGCCCGCCGTCCATCTGAACAAGGCAATCATGGACCGCTATCGCCCCGAGATGCGCAAGCACTACTTCGATCCCACGAAGCACAAGACGTATCTCGAGCAGCTCGGGATTGAGTATCCGACGGTCCGGACCGATTCAACGTCACCGGGGAACGACGCCGACGGTCGATCGCGATGAAGATCACCCGCGTTGACGCGCTCCTCATGTCCTGCCCGCTGCCGGAGCCGCTGCGGCTTCCCTTCCATGGCGGTGAGCGGACCATCCTGAAGCGCGACGCGATGCTCATCCGCATCGCGACGGACACTGGCCTTTGCGGATACGCGCCCGGACCTGCACACGAACGGGCCGCGACGCACATCCGTGAGCACATCGCGCCGTTTCTCGAGGGCCGTGACCCGCGGACATGGCGCGAGATCCGCTTCACCGGCAGCCCGGAGATCCAAAAGACGTATCACGCGTCCGAGATTGCGCTGCTCGATCTCGCCGCGCGCTTCGAGGGATGCCCACTGTCCGAGATTGCGGGCGGCCGGCAGCGCAGCCGTATCAAGCTGTATGGGAGCGCGGGGATGTACATGGCGCCCGACGCGTACGCCGAGGAAGCTGCGGCGATCCAGGCGCAAGGGTTCCTCGCCTACAAGATGCGCCCCGCGCTGGGTCCCGACGGCGATCTCGAAGCGCTGGCCCACATGCGGGCCGCGACCGGACCCACCTTCGGCCTCATGATTGACGCGCACTCATGGTGGCGGATGGGCGATCGCAGCTACACGCGCGACATGGTCGCCGGGCTCGCGCGCGAGATGGAGGCGCACCGGCCTGCCTGGCTCGAAGAGCCGTTGCCGCCCGACGATCACGACGCCTATCGATGGCTCAAGCAGCACACGCGCCTCCCCATCGCCACCGGCGAGCACGAGCGGGCCACGCAGGGCTTGCTCGACGTCATCGAGACCGGCGCCGCGGACATCATCCAAATGGACGTCTGCTGTCAGGGCGGCCTTCCCACGTTCCAGGCGGTGTCGCGCACGGCGGAAGCACACGGGCGGCGCGTTGCGTTTCACAGCTGGGGAACGATGCTCGAAGTCCTGGTCGCCGCGCATCTCGGGGTCTGCTGGCCCGAACAGGTGGTCGAGTGGCTCGAGCATCCCTGCTATGCGAGTGCCGGGCGCGCGGGGATGTACCCCTTCGGCGCAGCCGACGAGATCCTCTCGGAGCCGCTCGCCATAGAAAACGGCTATTTGAGCGTGCCAGACCGGCCGGGGCTCGGTATCGACGTCGACGAAACGGTCGTCGACCGCTATCCGTTCATCCCGGGGCCGTGGTCGATCTTCCGGATCGACTCACCACGCTCGACCGTCGCGGTGGTCGGCGATCACAGCGTGAAATGGGTCGAAGCGGAGCGGGCATGACGATGACGGAGACGCTGCGCGACGTCGGCGGCCGGTGCCGAGCGGCGCCGATCGCCATGGCCGAATCCTGAATCCTGATTCCTGTTTCCCGTTTCCCGTTTATGCGCATCGTCGATTTCCGCATCCATTCAATTGCCATTGGAGATCCGCCGCTCCTGAGCTCGTACGGTCTGCACGCGCCGTATGCCTTGCGGACAATCATGGAGATCGAAAGTGACGAGGGCAGCGTGGGCATCAGCGAGACACACGGGGGCGAGACCATCGCGCGCCAGCTCCTGGAGCTTCGACCGCGCGTCGTGGGCGCGGACCCTTTCCGGCTGACGGCTGCGCTGAGGGCGATGATCGATCCCAGCTCGGAAGCACTGGGAGATCGTTCGCAAACGCTTCTCGTCCCCGGTGAGAATCCGCTGGACGCAACGACGCGCCTCTACTCGGCGGTCGAGATCGCGTGTCTCGATCTGATCGGGAAGTCGATCGGTCGCCCCGTGTGCGACCTGCTCGGGGGACGCGTGCGCGATGAGGTGCCCTTCTCGGCGTACCTGTTCTACAAGCATGCCGGTGGCGGCGGCGAGGGCGACGACGCGCGTGAGGATGAGTACGGTGAAGCGCTGGATCCCGACGCCATCGTGCGGCAGGCTCGACAGATAATGGCCACGTACGGTTTCACGTCCGTGAAGCTCAAGGGCGGCGTCCTCGAGCCGGAGGCCGAGATCGACAGCATACGGGCGCTGCGCCGGGCGCTCGGTCCCGGGGTGCCGCTACGCATCGATCCGAACTGTGCCTGGTCGGTGGAGCGCTCCATCGAGGTTGGCATGGCGCTCACGGACGAGCTGAGCGGCGAGGGATATCTCGAGGATCCCGCGAGCGGGCTCGACGGAATGGCGGCCGTCCGCCGAGGGCTCGTCGCTCGCGGCGTGCAGACGCCGCTCGCAAGCAACGTGGCGGTGACGTCGCTGGCCAACCTGCCAGAGACGATCGCGCGCGACGCCGTGCAGATCGTGCTCTGCGATCCGCACTACTGGGGAGGTCTGCGTCAGATTCAACATCTGGCGCGGGTGTGCCAGACGTTTGGTCTCGGCCTCTCAATGCACTCCAACAGCCACCTCGGCGTGTCCCTGATGGCGATGGCGCATGCCGCATCCGTCGCGCCGCATCTCACGTACGCCTGCGACACGCACTACCCTTGGCAGTACGATGCAGACGAGGTCGTGCAGGGGGGGCGCATCCCAATCCACCACGGATGCGTGACGGTGGGCGATCGGCCTGGCCTCGGTGTCGCGCTCGATCAGGATCAATTGGCGCGCGGCAAGGAGCGCTATCGCAGATGTGCGTATCGCAAGCGCGACGACCAGGCGGAAATGCGAAAGCACGTGGATCCCGCCTGGTCGCGCGTGTTACCCCGATGGTAGGAGAAGAGACGACGTAGGTCACGTGTAGTAGGTCACGTGTAGCGCGCGGCCTTCAGGCCGCGCGGACGGTCGCGGATACGGATCTCAATGCCTTATGACTCCCAACGCACTGAAGGAACAACTGACCGGTGTGATCGCATTCCCGGTAACGCCGTTTCTCGCGGACGGGTCGCTCGATGTCGATGGGCTGCGGCGCAACGTCCAGGCGCTGGCGCCACATCCGTTCTGCGGCCTGGTGGCGGCCGGAGGCACAGGCGAGCTGTACTCGCTCTCCGAGCTCGAGCACCGGCAGGTGGTCGAGACCTGTGCGCAGGCCGTCGCCGACCGTATGCCGGTCATTGCCGGCGTGGGCGGCAGCGTCCGGCTCGCGTGCGACCAGGCACGGCACGCCGCCGCGGCTGGCGCCGCCGGCATTCTGGCACTGCCACCGTACTATCCGGATGCCGATGAGGCCGGGCTGCTGGACTATTACCGCAGTATTGGCGCTTCCACGACGCGCGGTCTGCTCGTCTACAGTCGTGATTGGGTGAATCCCGGTCCGGCGTTCGTCGAGCGCCTGGCCACGATCCCGACGCTCATCGCCTGGAAGGACGGCCAGGGCAACGTCCGGCGCTACCAGATCATCATCTCGTCGGTTGGTGATCGCCTGCATTGGATCGGCGGAGCAGGCGACGATCTCGTTCCCGCGTACTACCGCCTGGGTATCCGAACCTACACATCCAGCATCTCCAACGTCGCACCGCGCCTTTCCATCGCGCTGCACGAGACGGCGGCCGCGGGCGACGAGACGGCGCTCCAGCAGCTGATGACGCGCTACGTCATCCCGCTCTATGCGTTTCGCGCGCGCCGGAAGGGCTACGAGGTGGCGGTCATGAAGGCCATGATGACCCTCCTCGGGTCCGCGGCCGGTCCGGTGCGGCCGCCCCTCGTGGACGTGAGCGACGCGGAACGGGAGGAGCTGGCGCAAATGCTGGCTGGCTGGAAGGCATACCTGTGATCACGGCGGTCAGCGATCAGCGGTCAGCCGACGGCAGGCGGCGTTAAGACCGTGGTGCGGCCCGTGACGGGGCGTCTCGCCACACCGGCGCCTCGCTAGAATTCGCTCGATTATCGATTATACTCTGGAGGTGATTCGCCTATGAGACTCGATCCCGCGGCACGCATCGCACCCCTGACGAGAGGCCTGGCGCTCGCTGCCATTGGCCCCGCGCTCCTCCTGTCCGGCCCCGTCGTTACAGGACAGGACCGCAACGCCAGCGCGTACACGCTCGACGAGGTCACGGGCGGCGTGCGACTCACCACGCCGGATGACCGTGTCGTCCTGGAGTATCTCACCGAGAGAGCGGCCGGGAGCACGCTGACCTCGCCGAGCGCAGCCTGCTTTCATCCCGTCAACACGCCATCCGGCGAGCCGGTGACGGCCCTCGCACCGGATGATCACCCCCATCATCGCGGAATCTATTTGGCGTGGCACGATAGCGAGTTCCGCGAGCCCATGAAGCGCGACGAGCGCAGCGCAACCAGCCCGCTCTTCGGCTGGACCATTACCAAGGCCGATTTCTGGGGCTGGGGCGTGTACGCCCCCCGAGACGACCGCGTCATCCGGACCGCGCGTGTCGAGCTCACGAAAGCCGATGCGCAGCGCGCCC
>JBOGIN010001146.1:0-1910 GCA_050742275.1 Vicinamibacteraceae bacterium | reverse complement strand
CATGGGGAGCGCGCTCCTGGTCCGTGGCACGTTGCTGAAGGGACGGGCACGCCCAATGGTGCTGGAGCTCCCCTCCTACAAGATGCCGTCGCTGCTGAACGCCGTGGTCGCGGCCAAGGATCAGGGGGTCGCCTTTCTGAAGACAGCCGGCACTGTCATCGTGGCAATCTGCATCGTGATGTGGTGGCTCAGCGCGTATCCGGCCGTGGATCCGCCGCCTGAAGCCATTGCTCTACGGGCGCAGGCTGCCCAACCCGGCGTGTCGGCACAGCGGGCCGCAGCTTTGTCCAAGGAGGCCGATGAGGTGACGGCGCAGGCCGAGCAGGCCGGCAGCTTCGCGGGCCAGATGGGGCGATTCGCGCAGCCGCTCTTCGCGCCGCTCGGCTACGATTGGCAATTGACCGTTGGCGTGCTCACGAGCTTTCTCGCGCGCGAGGTGTTCGTCTCCACGATGTCGGTGCTCGTGGGCGGATCGGCGGACGTGGACGTGGAAGAACAAGGGGTCATCGCCCGCATTCGCGGCGCGCGGCGCCCGGACGGCAGCCCGGTCTTCACACCGGCAACGTCGGTCAGCGTGCTCCTGTTCTTCGTCCTCGCCATGCAGTGTCTCCCGACGCTGGCGGTCACCCGCCGCGAGACAGGCTCGCTCAAGTGGGTCGGCGTGCAGCTCGGGTACATGTCCGGTCTGGCGTACGTCACGGCGTTCGTGGCGTACCAGGGGTTGCGACTATTCGGGGTCTCGTGACGCGAAGAGGGGCAGCGCGCTGAGATGCTCGGTTTCGACTGGCAGACCATCGTCGTCACGCTCATTGCGCTGGGAGCGCTGCTGGTCGTGGTGCGCCGGGTACTCGACCTGAAAGGCGTCAGGGGCCAGCGGTCGCGGGCTAGCGGTGCTTCGTGTCACTCGTGCGCGTCGGGCGCCGCCGCCTGCGCGACGCACTCGCGACCACAGCAGCCACCGGTGCAGCCTGTTCAGTTGATTCGAAAGCGCGCGGGAAGGCCGTGACACGGTGACAGGGGGACAGGGGGCGACTGTCGCCTTGTCACCTAATGGCCCTGCCTACCGGCACCCGAACGCGCTGCCTGATGCGGGAGCCGCCGCCGGTTGTGCGCGTGGCGTCCTTGGCAACCGGTGACGAGGTGACGGGGCGCAGGCCGAGCACCTGATGAAGCGCCTCGAGGGTATCGATTTCAGTGATCCGGTTGTCGTCGGCGTCGTAGCGCACCTGTTTCACGAGACCTACCAGGCGCCCTTGCGCGTCGACCACCGCACCGCCGCTCATCCCTTTCAGCAGCTCGAGATCGAGCCAGACTCGATCGGCATGGACGGCCGCGATGATGCCGCGCCGTAGTGTCGGCTCCACCTCGCCCAACGCGTGCCCGAGGACGAAGACTTCCTCTCCCACCTGCAGAGGGGCCCGCCGCAGCACGAGGCCGCGCTCCGGCATCTCGACGTACATCAACGTCAGGTCCCGCACCTGACGGCTCGCCGGCCAGGTCTCACCTCCAATACGGACCTTGCCGTGTGCCACGCGCAGACAGTGCGATGCCGTCACCAGCCGGTGCTCCACGACCACTGCGGAGCAGTAGATGGGATCGATGTCATCCCCAAGTGGCAGCACCGCAGGTCGCACGAGACCATAGACGCTGATGGCGGCAAGAGCGAACAAGCTAATCATAGCGGCTGTACCTTCTTAAACGTGCGCCGCGACCGGCACCGAACGGTCGAAGCGCTTCTGCCGCAACTGGATGCGCACCCCGCTGTATTCACACCACACCCGTGCGCGGCCGCGCGCGAGATGGTCCTCGCGTGACCGGTCGTTCGAGAATGGCCGCCGACAAGTAGACGACCACACCAAACCGGCGCCGCGCCTACCAACCGAGACTTCGAAGCTGTAAAAGGGTTCCGG
>JBOGIN010001145.1:0-4653 GCA_050742275.1 Vicinamibacteraceae bacterium | reverse complement strand
TCCCTGATCCCTGATCCCTGATCCCTTACCGATGCCCGTACTCCAAAACAT
Source organism: Vicinamibacteraceae bacterium (assembly GCA_050742275.1). GTDB lineage: Bacteria > Acidobacteriota > Vicinamibacteria > Vicinamibacterales > Vicinamibacteraceae > WHTT01. The sequence goes on along the minus strand of JBOGIN010001145.1, from coordinate 4,602 downwards.
CGCCACCCTGGCTACCTGCCAAGCGCGGCGGGGCCAAGATTCTGTCGGCGCTATCGCCGACGCCGCGCTGGTGTGGACCGGCGAGCGGATTCGTTGGGTTGGCCGTGCGGCAGATCTGCCGCCAGCGTTTGCCGGTGAGGCACGCGTCGACGCGAAGGGCCGGCTCGTCATCCCGGGACTCGTGGACTGCCATACCCATCTGGCCTTTGCCGGCTCGCGAGCGCGGGAGATCGCCGAGCGTCTGCGCGGCGCGTCCTACGTGGACATCGCCCGAGCCGGAGGCGGCATCCAACGAACGGTGGACGAGACGCGTGCCGCGCCAGTCGCCGATCTCGCCGCCGGCGCGCGTGCCCATGTGTGGGTCATGGCCGCTCTCGGCGTTACCACTGTCGAGTGCAAGAGCGGGTATGGCCTGGATGTCGACAGCGAGCTGCGGCTCCTCGACGTCTACCGGCAATTGGACGCAGAGGGGCCGCTGCGGCTCGTGCCGACATGCCTGGCGGCGCACGTCGTCCCACGCGAGCATCGCGGCGACCGTGCGGCCTACTTGCGCCTCATCACGGACACTCTCCTCCCGGTGGTTGCCGAGCGTCGTCTCGCGCAGTTCTGCGACGTCTTCGTGGAGGAGTCCGCGTTTACCGTCGACGAAGCGCGCGTGATCTTGACACGTGCCCGCACACTCGGGCTCGGCGTGAAGCTGCACGCGGATCAGCTGTCGGAGGGGGGCGGCGCCGCGCTCGCTGCCGAGATGGGCGCCGTCTCGGCCGACCATCTCGAGCAGGTCTCTGCGGAAGGCGTCGCAAAGCTGGCAGCCGCCGGCGTCACGGCCGTCAGCCTCCCAGTGGCAGCACTCTACCTCCGACAGCCACCGATGCCGGCGCGCCGCCTGATCGACGCCGGTGTGCCCGTGGCGGTGGCCACCGACTTCAATCCCGGCACGGCGCCGACGCATCACCTTCCGCTGGCGCTGCTCCTGGCCTGCACGATGCAGCACATGACAGCCGAGGAAGCGTTGAACGGCGCAACCATCGTCGCGGCACGGGCGATCGGCCTGGAACAGGAGATCGGATCACTCGAAGAGGGCAAGTCCGCCGACTTCGCGATCATCGACGCGCCCGACCACGTCGAGTGGATCTATCACTTCCGCCCGAACGCGTGTCTGGCAACCTATGTCCGCGGCCGGTGTGTCTTCGGTGGAAGGTCGCCCCTCGTCTGATGCAGTGCGAACGTTGCGTATCGCCAGGAACAACACTTCACACGTGCACGACCGTCAGGGCAGACTCGAGTCCTTCGAAGTCGCCGGAGTTGCGGGTGAACAACGGCAGACCATGCACTGACGCTGTGGCGGCGATCATGAGATCAATACGCCGCGGCTTCGCGCTGCGGCCCGCCGCCAGAGTCAGCGCCACCAGCCTGCCGTAACGGCGCGCCGCTTCAGCATCGAAGGATAGTGGCGATGGATGCGTTGCTTCTACCGTCTGCAGTCGTTCTGCACGTGTCGAGCGTTCCTTTGGATCGTTCGTGAGATGGACACCTTGCGAGAGCTCCGCAAGTGTGATCGCACTAATTGTCGCGCTGACCGGCAGCGTCTCGTCCGGGATGTCGATCAGATCAATGACCACTGACGTGTCGAGCACGCCGCGCGGATGACGCTCAACCGTCGACTCGGTCGTCGTCGCGGAAGAACTCATCTGCCTCAGCCCTCATTTCGAGATAGCCGCCCGCGGGCAGGCCGGCAAGTGCGCGCTTGAGCTCGGTGACAGGCGTGAAGACCTCCGCCGGTAGCGGGCGAAGCTCCGCAACCTCGACGCCATTCCGTGTAACGCGGAAGGTCTCGCCCGCCTCCACGGCATCCATGACGGCTGCGCTGCCGTTGCGTAGTTCTCGCTGACTAATCGTCTTCATACTAATTTAATTAGTGTAGCACTGTGCGCCACACAGGGCTACGGGCCTCGCCCTGAGTGGGAACCGTCGCTCGACGACGGCTGAGGGGCAGTCTGCGACGTCTTTACGACTCGAAACCGTGTACGCTCGAAAACTGCGATGAACATGCATGACGACGCGTAACGAGCACGACCCGGCGGGCAGAATGCCTCGACTAGCGTATCCATCACGTCAGGTCCTCCATCTTCTCGCGCTCTCCGCCTTCGCCATTGCACAACCGCTATTTGATGTGCTCGGTCGTGATGCGACCTTCTTCGTGGCGCAAGGGTCGAGCGTCACCCACCTGCTCTTCTTCGCGGCCCTCGTCCTGCTCGGCCCCCCTCTCGTCATCGTGGCGTGCATACGACTCGCTGGCATGCTCTGGCCTCCGGCAGGATCGGGACTGTACCTCGCCGCGATTGGTGCGCTCGCCGGGCTGACGGTCGCGCCGCCCGTCACGAGTCTCCTACGGATGGGCACGGTCGGGTGGCTGGCGATCTTCGTGGCCGTCGGTGTCTTGGCACTCCTCGCGTACGTTCGATGGTCCAGGTTCCGGGAGGTGCTCACGTGGGCCGCGGCGGCGCCGATGGTTTTCCTTGCGGTCTTCCTTCTCGGCGGTCCTGTGCGCCACCTTCTGCTCCCGGCCCGAGTCCAAGCCCAGGTCGAACGCGCGGGTGGCAGTGTCAAGGCGAACGTCCCGGTTGTTATGCTCGTGTTCGACGAGCTGCCTCTCGGCAGCTTGCTCCGACCGGACGGGACGATTGATTCCAGGCGCTACCCCAATTTCGCGCGGCTTGCCGCCTCCTCCACGTGGTACCCGAACACGACGACAAATGCCGAGCAAACGTCGCGCGTCATCCCTGCGCTCCTCACGGGACAGCTGCCAGAGTCCAACAAGATCCCGGCAGCCAGCGCCTATCCGGACAACCTGTTCACGCTCCTCGGCGGTGCGTACAGAATTCACGCCACCGAGTTCATCACGCGCATGTGCCCGCCCGGCACCTGCATTGGACCGCCGGATCGCGCCAGCTTCGGCTCGCTCCTCTCCGACGCCGGCATCGTCTATTTGCACGCCGCCTTACCGGCGGACCTGGCCGAGGCTCGGCTACCAGCGCTGGGCGACCAGTGGACCGGGTTCGGCGCTCCGGCCGCACCCGACGCGGAGGCGTTCGCAGAATGGAGGCAGGCGGACGCGGTTCACAATCAGATCAATCGATTCGCGAGCATCGTCGGCCGTATCAGCAGGGCCGAGTCCCCCGCGCTCTGGTACGTGCACATCGGCTTGCCGCACGAGCCTTGGCGGTTCCTCCCCACGATGCAGACCTACGCTGGTCATTCGAGGCCGGGCCTCCAGGCCCACGGCCAATGGGCATCGGATCAGGCAGCCGTCGACCACTCGCTGCAACGCTACCTCCTCCAGCTCCAATTCGCGGACCGCTTGCTCGGAAGGTTGCTGGACCGGGTCCGGAGTGCCGGCCTCTACGATGAGTCCCTCCTGTTCGTGCTCGCCGATCACGGCGCCTCCTTCCGTCCCGGCAGCAACCGGCGCGCGTTGGACGGAGAGAACGCAGCGGAGATCCTTCCCGTCCCGCTCCTCGTCAAATATCCCGGCCAGCAACAACAGCGCGTGGACAGGCGCAATGCCGAGCTGATCGACGTACTGCCCACGATTGCCGACGTGCTCGGCATCCGTGTGCCATGGACGGTGGATGGTGCTTCGCTACGGAGTGATGCCCCTGAGCGACGCCAGAAGCGGGTCTTTCTCTCCAGGCAGGAGAGGATTCAACGTTTTGGTCGCGTCATTGACGGCGTCGACGGCGTGTCGCGGCGGATTCAGACGCTCTTTGGACCCGCGGGTGGCGACGACGATCTCTATCGGTTCGGTCCGCATCGAGATCTCGTGGGCCGCCCCGTCAGTGCGCTCCACCTCCTGCGCACGAACGACCGTAGCGCGCAAGCTCGCCTGGAGGACGTGGCAGCGTATCTAGACGTCGAGCCAAAAGGGCCCTTCATTCCGGCGCTGCTCGGCGGCACGGTGACCGGCGTCAACGCCTCCACGCCGATCGCCGTTGCCCTGAACGGCACGATCGCCGGCACTGGATGGACGTACCGGGACAAAGCGGACGTCAAGGTCGGCATCATGGTGTCGCCTCGGTACTTTTCTCGCGGGAAGAACACCATCGAGCTCTATCGCGTGGCGGCTGCTGGTGAGCTGATACCCGTCCCGCGTGCCAGCCAACTGATATACAGGGCGATTCCAGATGACGAAGGGAACGTCGTGGGAATCCAAGCCAGTAATGGCCAGACGCTGTCTCTCGAGACGGATGGCTTCGGCGGCATGGTGGATCGCGTCAGCTGGACGTCCCGAACGGTGTCGATTGACGGATGGGCAGCCGATCTCGCGCGGAAGCGGGTGCCAACGGCGTTTCTCATTGTCTACGAAGGGCAGGTCATCCAGATCGCGGAAACGAGGCGGCGGACAGACGTGGCCCGACATTTCAACAGCAAGGCGCTGACCGATGCCGGATTGGCAGCGCACGTTGCGCCAACCCTCGCGCCAGACGAGGGAGCGATACAGGTCTACGCCGTCTTCGAGGACGCGGCGTACCTGATGCCTCGTGGTGAGAAGGCCAGGGCGGGGTCGTGAAGAGATCCGTAGCGCGCGGCCTAGCCCAGAAT
>JBOGIN010001144.1:0-5637 GCA_050742275.1 Vicinamibacteraceae bacterium | reverse complement strand
AGCGGGAGCTCGTCACGGCCGTGGACGAGCCCAACTGCCGGGCAGCCTTCGACGCCTGGGCGCCGGTGCTCCACGGCGCCGACGTGACGACGGCGGCGCGGACGATGGGCCCGCTGACCATCCATACGACCACCGCCAACTATCAACGTCTTCCGCGGTACCGCTACGAGCACGGGGGCCTGGCAAACTATACGTCGCAGGTACCGCACATGCAGGCCGTTCCAATCGACGAGGGGGTGATCGACTATCGCGCTTTTCTCACGGCGCTCGACGCGGGCGGCTTCGAGGGCACCGTCGCGTACGAGATGTGCTCTCCGCTGCGCGGCGGCGGAACGCTCGAAAACCTCGACCGCTACGCGCGCCGCTTCATCGAGCTCATCCACCAACTTCGAACGGAGATTGCCGACAAAGAGACCGTTGGCGCCGCGGCTCGTCACGGGTCGCAGCCGTGAGGCGCATCGGCAATCGAATGACGCATGCGACCCGGTAGGCAACGGCGCACAAAGACGACGATGCGACGCTGGGTACGCTCCACGCTCGTCTTTGGCGCCCTGGTGGCAGCGCCACCGACTGCCCACCTCGCCACCATCGCGCAGGGGCAGACGCTCCAGGGACAGGAGGCTCCCATGTGCGACGCACGCGTCATCGAAGGACGGTATTCCGGGCAGCTGCTGTTCCATGACGGAAGCGATCCCGAGAGGGTGGGGCTGGTCGTGACGGCGGAAGGCCACGAACAGTACACGGCCACGCTCTACCACGGAGGGCTCCCCGAAGAGCGGGCGGGCCCGCTTCCCGATCTCGGCACGGTCGCGTTGAGCGGACGCTGCCGAGACTTCACGCTGGTGCTCACGGGGGCGATTCCGTTGCGGCTGCAGTATATTCACGGCCGCTTCACGGCGCTCGACGAGGCGAACGACTACAGAGGGCATCTCACACGCGTCACCCGGGAGGGAGATGCGGCGAGCACGGACGTGGGTCGCGGCAGGACACGGCAGAACCCTTGAGAACCGGAAACGTGACGCATTTGAGTCACGTTTCGGGGTTCGCAAGTGAGCGTCGGGGAGCGCGGCCGGAGGCCGCCGTCCGCTAGAACGTCGCGCTATGAGGAAGTCAGCGTTTCTCGCGTTTGGATTGGTGCTGTTCACCGCGGTCGCTGGTCTCGGTTTCTGGCTCGAGCACGGGCCGGATGCGGGCGTGGCGATGGGCGCCAGGTGCTTGTCGCTCGCGGCAGCCATCGAGCGCTTTCCCGTGGCGCCAGTAACGCCGGTGGACTACGGCGCGTACGCGCACCTCAAGGCGCCGCCTCTGTCGCCCGAGGCGGCGCTCGACACGTTCGTGCTGGAGCCAGGCTTTCGCATCGAGATCGTCGCGCACGAGCCGATGATCAGCGACCCGGTGGCGATGGACATCGATCAGGACGGACGGTTGTGGGTCGTCGACATGCCGTCGTATATGCCCGTGCACGACCTGTCGGACTGGGACACCGCCGTCCGCGAGCAGGTGCCGAAGGGCCGGGTCGTCGTGCTGGAAGACACCGATGGCGATGGCAGGATGGACGTGCGCCGGATCTTCCGCGAGGGCCTGATTCTCCCCAGGGCCATCAAAGTGCTCCACGACGGCGTGCTCGTGGGCGAGCCTCCGAACGTATGGCTCATCCGAGCGCCGCGTCGTGGCGCAGCCGGCGCGCGCGAGCGCGTGTCGAGCAGTTACGGCGATCCCAACCTCCTCAACGTCGAGGGCATGCCAAACGGTTTGATGTGGGGTATGGACAACTGGCTGCACAGCGCGCGCGAGGCGGGGGAGAGCCTGCGCCGGGTCGGAGGCCGGTGGCGGACACGAATCTTCGAGCCGCTTGGGCAATGGGGCATCACGCAGGACGACTGGGGCCGGCTGTACTCGTCGAACAACTCGTGGCCGCTCGAGATGAATCTCGTGCCGCACGGTTACAGCGGCCGCCATCCTCTGTTCGCGGTGCGTGCCGGCATCGGCGCGCGCATCGCGCCGAATGCGCCGCTGTGGCCTGCCCATCCGACGGGCGTCAATCGCGGCTACCGGCGGGACTTCGAGGTGCGAGAGGATGGCACGCTCAGACAGAACACCTCCGCCGCGTCCACGGTGATTTACCGCGGCGATCAGTTCGGCGACGAGTTCGTGGGCAACGCGTTCACGCCCGAGCCGGCCGGGAACTTGATCCAGCGCATTGTCGTCGACGGCGCCCCGGGGGGGATCGACGCGCGCGCCAGGTTCACCTACGACGACCACGAGTTCCTGACCTCGACCGACGAGCGCTTCCGTCCGGTGAACATCTACAACTCACCCGACGGATCGCTCTACGTCGTCGATATGTATCGTGGCTTGATCCAGCACGCGCGCTACCTGACCGAATATCTCCGCACGTACGCCGTCGAGCGGGATCTCCACCGGCCGGCCGCCGGCTTCGGCCGGATCTATCGCATCGTCCGCACCGACCGGCCGATCGACTACCGCACGCCGCGCTTCAGCGCGCTGACGGCGCGTGACGTGGTGGCCTACCTTCGTCATGCGAACGGCCACCTGCGGGACCGCGCGCAGCAGGTCCTCGCACAGTGCTCGCCCGCGGAGGTCGTGCGGCCCCTGGAGGCGCTGGTGGAAGACTCATCGACGCCGGCGTATGCACGCTTGCAAGCCCTCTGGACGCTGGAAGGCTTCGACCGCGAGGTCTACGGACAGGAGCGAGTCACACGGCTCGCACTGCGTGCGTTGAACGACGAGCACCCGCGAGTGCGCGGCGCCGCCATCCGCATCCTCGAGCCAGCCATCGCGCGCGGATCACACTCTGACCGAGCTCCAGCGCGAACAGTTCGAGCAGGGCAGGCGGCAGTACATGGCCTGCACCGGCTGCCACGGCCCGGACGGTAAGGGAGCGAGCGGCATCGGCCCGCCGCTCGCCGGCAGCGACTGGGTGCAGGCCTCACCACCCGTTATCGCGCGCATTCTGCTGCAGGGGTTTTCGGGCGGTGCCGCGGAGCGGCGCGAGAACGTGGCCGGTGTCATGCCGGCGCACGCTTTCTTGTCCGACGAGGACATCGCGGCAGTTCTGACCTATATTCGCCAGTCCTGGAAGAATGACGCGGCGCCGGTGGCCGTCGACGACGTCCGGCGGATTCGCGAGGAGACCGGCGATCGCCAGGACGTCTGGTCGCCGGAGGAGCTTCGCCGGTTGGCTAAAATGGCACCAGATCTCCAAGATGGCGGCGTCTGACCCTCGCGCTCTCGTAGAGACTAGATGCAACCGGGAGCAACTCTCGATGCAGAAGCATGTCACCTCGATCTCGCGCCGCACTCTTCTGGGCGCCCTTGGCACCGGTGCGCTGGCGGCGAGCGTGGCGGGTCGCCCTCGAGCCGCGGGGGAGATACCGTATATCGACGTCCATACCCACCCTGGGCCTATCTGGCGGCGTCAAGGCGTGCAGGAGATTACCGTCGATGGCCTCCTGAAGTGGATGGATCGCCATCATGTTGAACGAGCGTGCCTCCTGGCTCACGTGTCGCCTGAAGGCAGGGTCATCCCGATTCCGCCGCTGGACACGCTTGCCGCAGCACGCCAGCACCCTGATCGGCTGATTGCCTTCACCAGCGTCGATCCGCGCGCCGACTTCGGTAAGGTGCCGGACTTGGTGGAGATGCTGCGATGGTACCAGGACCAAGGAGCGAAGGGTTTCGGTGAGCACAAGCCAGGGTTGCCCATCGACCATCCTCTCTGCTTTCGCCTTTACGAGGCGTGTGAGATCGCGGGCCTGCCACTGCTGCTGCACATGGACCGCACGTGCAACACCGATTCCCAGGGCCTGCCTGGGCTTCGCCGTGTGCTCCAAGGCTTCCCGAAGCTCAACGTGATCGCCCACGGGCCGTTCTGGTGGGCCTCCATCTCCACGGTCGCCACCGAGGACGGCTACCCGAAGGGGCGGGTGGCCGCGGGAGGATCGGTGGACGCGCTCATGGATGCGTTTCCGAATCTGTACGCCGACCTTTCTGCAGGCTCCGGCGCCAATGGTCTTGCTCGGGACCGGGAATTCGGCCGCGCGTTTCTCATCCGTCGAGCCGACAGACTCCTGTTCGGTAGCGATTACCTGCAACCAGATCAGGTCGTCTCGCAGTTCGAGCTGCTTCCCTCATTCGAGCTGCCGCTGGAGGTCCGCCGGAAGATCTATCGAGACAACGCCATCCGGCTATTGAAGCTGTAGCCCGGAGATGGTTGGCTTGAGCCCAGAGCTTATTTGAATCGTCACGCGTAGCGCAGGCGGTCTTTAGAGCTTGTGAAGAATTCCGTAGCGCGTGGCGTTTAGGCCGCGCGGACGCGGGGTCTGAAGACCCCGCGCTACGTACAAAAATGATTTTTTCTCACGCTCTAAAGGCCTGCGCTACGTCTGCACCGAGCTGTCGGTCGAGGCTCGGCTCGCGTCGTCCCATGCCCGTCCTCGATCAATGATTGATCGACTGCATGAGCTCGTAGACCTTCTGAATGACACGTTCCTCGGTGTCCGTGGCCCACGGCGCAGGATGTCGTCGCAGGTTCGCCGAATATCCTTCATACCCGCCCTCGACAATGACGCGCCGGCTGCCGAGATATCCGAACCCATCGTTCGAATAACCGGCCACCCACACCGCGGCCGGGCCCGATCTCAATTCACGCTTGAGCCGCAACGAATAGTCCACGGTCGTCTCGCCACCAATCGCGACGAGGGTCACGTCGGCTCCGAACTGAACGACCTGCACCGGACAGGGATAGCCACCGTCGCGTGTCGGCGCATCATGCTTCTTCGACGGCGCGCCCGCGCCTTTTCCTTCACCCGTATCGGACGCGCCGGTGTGAGGGGGCGAGTCTGCAGGGCTCGTGTTGGCGTAGGCGAGTGTGGCATACCCCAACGCCTTCCGCAGTGGTCCGCGTACGGTCCTCTGGATCGTGATCTCCATTGCCGTTTCGACGGCATTGGCGAGCGTTCTGCCGTGCTGCGCGGACTGATCAAGTGACGAATGCCGCGGGTAGGGGTTCTGGTCGCCACCCGCGCCCATCAGGAAGAGAGCCACCGCACGAGGATGCGCTTGTTCCAGGTAGGCCTGCGCGTATCCCGCATAGTCACCATTGATTGTGTAGAACCCGGTGACCGTGTTATGGCAGGCATAACCGAAGAGGACGGCCTTCAATTCGCCGTCAGACCCTACCACCCGCAAGACTGGCACATCGTGGTCGACGGGACCGTTGGGATTCGGGCTGTTCCGGATCTCGTGTCCTACGCGCAAGCGCCGGTTCATGGCAAAGCCCGCGCGCGCGCGCGTGAAGTAGAGGTCAGCGGGACCACTGCGGGAAAGCGCCTCGCCAATGACCTGGACGATCTTGTCCGCCAGCAGGCGCTGGTATGCGTCGGCCTTTTTCGCATAAATCGGATCGTTAACGCCCTCGGCCGACGGAGCGGGGCCCGAATGGGTATGGGAGGCATTGAGCAGGAGAGACTCTGGTGCGAGGCCATACTGTTGGCGCACGCGTTGCTCCACACGGTCTCGCAGTTGTCGTGGAACGCCAATCAGGTCCAACGTCACAATGACGATGCGTCCATTCGCATTGTCGTCGATGACCAAAGCCTTGGCATAGATGTGTTG
>JBOGIN010001143.1:0-2377 GCA_050742275.1 Vicinamibacteraceae bacterium | reverse complement strand
ATCATGACCTGTGCCTCGGCCGGCGTGCTCATGAAAGCGACAGCCGGTCTACACCACGCCGTGCGCGGCGCGCATCGCTTGACCTACGACGCCGAAAGCGTGACGAGCGTGACACATGGCTTCGTGAACCTTGTGCTCGCCGCGGCGTTTGCCTGGGATGCCATCGACCGCGGCGCCGAGGTGCAGATGGTTCGAGACGAGATCACGCACATTCTCGAGCTGGACGATCCGCGGCTGCTGGTGGTTGACGACCAGCGCGTGGCCTGGGGACGAGCCGTGGCGTTACCCGTCGAGCGTCTCGAGGAGGCGCGTCGACGCTTCATGGTGGCGTTTGGGTCCTGTTCTTTCGAAGAGCCGGTCGAGGAGCTCCAAACCCTCGGATGGATTTAGGTCAATGCCGCTCGCATGACGCTTTTCCGCACGTAGCGCGCGGCCTTCAGAGCGTGTGAATAAATTCGTGGGGTCCGCCTTTAGGCGGACCTACATGGCCGATAGGGCCCAAACTCGCGCCGTCATGGGCCGCCTAAAGGCGGCCCCTACTCGAATTCTTCACAGGCTCTTCAGGCCCCGCGACGAGGACCACCGCGGGGTGCGAGAGGTCTAAAGACCCCTCGCTACGTACCAAGTGAACACGGATATCTGTGTGAACGAAACGCACGATCCCGCGGCGCGAAGCTGGGTGAGCTCGGCCGACGATCCGGCGAGCGATTTCCCCATTCAGAACCTGCCCTTTGGTGTGTTCAGCCGCCGCGGCGACGAGTCCGCGTGTGTCGGCATTGCCATCGGGGAGCAGATCCTCGACGTTGCCGCGTGTTACCGCGCTGGCCTCTTTACGGGACGCGCCGCCGACGCGGCGGCGGCTTGCGCCGGGTCGTCACTCAATCCGCTGCTCGCGCAGGCGCCAGAGGATTGGTCCGCGCTGCGACGTGAGCTCCACCTCTTGCTTCGCGCTGATCGCCCGGCGCGAGACCAGGCGCTCATGGAGCAGGCGCTGGTGCCGATGCGCGAGGCGACGCTCCACCTGCCTCTCGTCATCGGTGGCTACACAGATTTCTACGCGTCGCACTTTCACGCGACGAACCTCGGTCGCATGTGGCGTCCCGACAGCCCGCTGCTGCCGAACTACAAGTTCGTGCCGGTTGGCTGCAACGCCCGCGCCTCGTCTGTGGTCCTGAGCGGCACGCCGGTCGTGCGCCCGCATGGCCAGACGCAGCCGCTCGACAAGGCATGCCCGACCTTCGGTCCCACCAGGATGCTCGACTACGAGGTCGAGCTCGGGTTCGTGATTGGCGGCGAGAATCGAATCGGAGAGCCGATTCCTATCGACCGGGCCTCTCGGCACCTCTTCGGGGTTTGCCTGGTCAATGATTGGTCCGCTCGCGACGTGCAACGGTGGGAGTACCAGCCCCTCGGGCCGTTCCTGGGCAAGAGCTTTCTCACGTCGATGTCACCCTGGATCGTGACGCTCGAAGCGCTCGCGCCGTACCGTGTGCCCGCCTTCGCTCGCGCGGCCGGCGATCCGGCGCCATTGCCATACCTCTCCGACCCGCGAGACCTGGAGCAGGGGGGCATTGCGCTGACGCTCGAGGTCTTTCTCAGCACGGTGGCCATGCGTGACGCTGGCATGTCAGCGGTTGCCTTGAGCCGCGGCGAGGTCTCGGAGATGTACTGGACGCCGGCGCAGCTCATCGCTCATCACACCAGCAACGGCTGCAATTTTAGGCCAGGCGACCTCGTTGCGAGCGGGACGATCTCGGGTCCTGAGAGAGCGTCTAGTGGTTCTCTCCTCGAGCTCACGTGGCAAGGCACCGAGCCGATCGCGCTCCCCACCGGTGACTCGCGACACGCCCTCGAGGACGGGGATGAGGTCATCATGCGTGGCTACGCAGCTCGCCGCGGCGTCGCTCGCATTGGGCTCGGAGAATGTCGGGGTGTCGTTCGCGGGTAACCGGGTTTGACGCGCACTTCGGTAGAGAATATGGTGTCTCATTCGGATTGGCATTCGTCGAATGCCACGGTTGAGCCGTGGCCAATCGGTGATGGAACGGAGGAGCCCATGTTCGGCGGATTACTTGCGCGCGTCGCCGGACTGAAGAGTCGGATCATCAGGCGACTTCTGGCTCGGGACATTCAGCAGCAAATTCGTCAGCTCCTGCTTGAAGACCCCAGAATTGCCGCCAAGTTCTACCCTTACAAGCAACATCATCCTTCCTACCTCCTCACGCAAGCGCGCCCAGAGGAACGCGATACTCGCTTTGATTTCCCGATCCCTCCGAGGGACCTCCAGGAGGCCTCTGGCCTGCGGACGCCGGAGGCGTGGCTTGCCTTCGGCCAGTCGCGCGTGGATCGGATGAAGGAGCTCCTCGCGGCATCGGGC
>JBOGIN010001142.1:0-4077 GCA_050742275.1 Vicinamibacteraceae bacterium | reverse complement strand
AGCGGCCCGCGCCGGTGTGGCAGGCACGGTCGCCAGCGCCGCCATCGATGCGGCCGCTACGCCGGTTGCTTGTTGCAGGAAGCGCCGCCTGGATCCAGGCAAACGCAGATCGACACCGTCGCGGCGTTCATCACGCATGCACCCACCTCCTGATGAATAGCGGCGCGGCCATCGCGCCGTCTCGCGAGCTCTACCAGTCGGCGGCAACGAATCCGCTCTCGGCCAGCGTTCCGCCGCGGCCGTCGAGCGTTCGCCACCCGACTGCGCCTTCGACCGTCGTGAAGATCACGAAAGTGGATGATTCATCGATGCTGAGGTGTTGGACGCGGCTGGGCAGCGCCAGCGCGTCCGTTCGCGTCTGCTTACGCGCGAGATCGTAAACGACGAGTGTGTCGCCCGTACATCGCCATGGACTCAGCGGCTCGACCGTGCCGGCGAGCAGTCCAACGTCTCCGCCAGCGAGTGGCACCACCCGACAGTACGTGTTGTCATCAGAGAGCGGGTATGTCGTGTCGGCCCACTTGCCTGGAGCTTTCTGCTCGCGCACGAGAATCCCGGGATCGTGCGACGTGGCGGCCGGACGAGGCGCCGTGGGGATCAACGATCGAAGACGTTTCGAATCGATGAGCCCGATGACGCGAGTCAGCGATCCTTGTTCCACCGCAACGTCAGTGATGCCCGCACCCTCGCGCAAATCTGGCTTCTCACTGGACGAGGTCCGCACGGCGAACGTGCCCCATGTATCGGTGCGTGCAAACAGCAGCAACGGCCCGCCGACGTCGACGGCGAAGCCCTGATCGTCTTGCTGGAGACCACGCTCCGGTGCCATTGTGTCGACCTTCAACAGATGGCCCGAGCCGGGCTCGCAGCAGGTGCCGACGTACGCCGCATGTTGGGATGGGCTATAGGCGAGGTCGGTTACATGAAGTGATTCGAGATCTCTCTCTGCTTCCGGCTCGACAACAAGCAGTTGGGGCTCCGCGCCGGTCTCCGCGACGCTCACGCTGATGCGGCGATCCTCGAATCGAGCGCCCATCCATCTCGATGGCGGCTCGCCTGGCTGCTTTCCAGAGGCGTGTGCAGCTGGGGTGGAAGGCAACGACCACGAGGGCCGGCGCGGCGCGTTGGATTCAGGAGCACGATCGCACGCGGTGGCGAGCACGACCAACCCGCACAGAAGAGCGCTGAGCACCATGCGAGGACCCAGGAGTTTCCGTCCGGCGCGAACGCGCTCTATTGTGAGCCTGCGGGCGCGTTGGTGCAACCGCCGTCAATCGCGAGCTCATCATTCGTACCGCAGCGCGACCAACGGATCAACGCGCGTCGCCTTCCTGGCCGGCAGGTAGCACGCAAGCGCCAGCACCGCAACGAGCAGCACGCTGACCCCACCGAGCACGGCAACGTCCATGGAGCCCAAGCCGTAGAGAAACCGAGAGAGCAAGAAGCCAGCACCGAGCGCTCCCAGCAGACCGATCGCTATCCCAACGAGCGAGAGCCGCATGCCCTCGCGTACGACGAGGCGCAGGACCTCGCGAGGCCGCGCGCCAAGGGCCATCCGAATGCCAATCTCGCGAGTCCGTCGCGTCACCGCATACGCGACGACCGCATAGAGGCCCATGACGGCAAGACAGAGGCCGATGACTCCCTGTACGCCAGCCATGGCTGCTCCTACACGCAGGGGCATGAGCCCGAACACGCTCCCTTGCACGTGCTCCGCCATCGTGCGGACGTTATAAACGGGCAGGTCGCGATCCAGGTCACGCAAGAGTCGCCGCAGAGGACCGGTGAGAAAGGCCGGGTCCGCCGCAGATCTCACCAGAAGCGTCATTGGTGCGCTGTACTGCTGTAAGAAGGGGAGATAGAAATAGGCTCGCGCGCTTTCGCCCAGCATCAGATACTTGCCATCCCGTGCCACGCCAACGACGTCGATCCAGTCATCGTAGACGCGGAACCGGCGCCCGATCGGGTCACGCTTCGGCCATAGCGTGCGCGCCATGGTCTCGTTGATGACGGCGACGCGTCGCGACCGTTCGGTGTCGGTCCGCTCGAAGCCGCGGCCGCGCAATAGCCTGACGCCGGCTGTCTCGAAGAACCGCGGCCCGACACTACTGCCTGCGCTGGAGAGGCTGCCGTCCTTCGAGCCGGGAATTGGCTCGTCGATGGTCACCTTGGTAATCCACATGCGATAGTCGAGCGGCACGTGAGAGGTAGTGGTCGCTGAGACGACACCAGGCAGGCCCTTGGCGCGTGTCACCAGCTCGTGAAGAAACCCCCGACCGCGCTGCTCGCTGTATTGCTGGCGGCCGAGATCGACGGCCATCATGAAGAGGCCGTCCGGCTTGAATCCAAGAGGGACTTGCTGAATCTGTTGCAGGCTCCGCAGGAAGAGCCCAGCACTGGCGAGCACGAGCAGGGCGATCGTCACCTGCCCAATCACCAGCAGGTTCCGGAAGCCGTGGCGAGACGAGGCGGTATGGCTGTCGCCTTTTTTCAGCGATTCCACCAGGTCGAACCGCGTGGCCATTCGGGCCGGCCAGATGGCCGTGATGACTGCCGCAACGACCGAGACGAGTATGGTGAATGCGTAGACGCGCCAATCCCGACCTTGGTTCTCGTCGACCGGGAGGCCTTCGGTAGGCACGAGGGCGACGATCGCATGACCGGCGAGCTCTGCCAACAGGACCGCCAGCGCACCCGCGCAGGCGGCCATCACCAGGCTCTCGACGAGTTGGAGTCGAATGAGCCGGAAGCGGCTGGCGCCCAGGGCGGCCCGAATGACGAGGTCGCGCTGGCGTGCGAGGGCGCGCGAGAGCATCAGGTTCGCCACGTTGGCGCACGCAATCAACAGCACCAACGCCGCCATGCCGGCAAACACTGCAGCGAAGATCGGCACGAAGCCAGCGACTGCAGGATCGGGGCGTGCCCGATTCTCCGGTAACACCAGGATTCTTCTGCCCTCGTGCTCCGCTGGATACTCGGCCGCCAATCGTTGTGCGATCGCCTCCGCCTCGGCGCGCGCCTCTTGCACCGTCACTCCCGGCTTCAGCCGACCCATGAGCCTCCACTCGGTGTCGCCGCGGTTCTCGAGGCTCGCGTCGCCGCCCGGACGAAGGACACCGAGCGCTCCCGACGGAACGAATGCGCTGACCGCCATGCCCCAGGAGAGCCCGGTGAAGCCCTTCGGCGCAACGCCAATCACCGTGAACGTCTTTCCGTTGAGCGTGATCGGTTCGCCAACGACAGACGGGTCTTCGCCGAAACGGCGCTGCCAGTACGCGTAGCTCAGGACCACAACTGGCGCTGCACCTTTGCCCTCGCCTTCCCCGGGTCGCAAGAGTCGCCCGAATGCCGGCTCGACCCTCGCCAGCGCAAAGTAGTTCGGCGACACCACGTCGACCCACGTTCGCTCGGCTGCCTCGCCGCGCCGCGTGCTCAGGTGCACCGTGGTCCTCCAGTAAGCGACAAGATCGGTGAAAGACGACGTCTGCTCCCGGTAGTCGAGATAGTCGGGAAAGGAATGGCCGTGTGCAACGTTCACCAAATGGCTTCGCTGCATCAGGAGGACCAACTGATGCGGGTCTTTCACGGAAAGCGGCTGCAGAAGGAACGCGCTCACCAGGCCGAACAGGGTCGTGTTGACGCCGATGCCGAAGGCAAGGGTCAGGATTGCGACTGCCGCGAACCCTGGTTGCTTGCCGAGACTGCGAAGCGCCTGGCGCAGATCATCCATGGTAGCGCTCACTTTGGCAGGACAGAGACGCATTGTACGCTGGGAGGTGCTGTCAAGCGCGGTTAACGCGATTCGCGTAGTATGCTGATATACCCCTCCCAGCGAGACACGTATTTCAATGGCCGCATTTAGAGGTGAAGGAGTCTTCGACGAGAGGCGGCCCGATTGACAAGTCGAGAGTGGCAATGACGATAAAGACGACCTTGACGACCTTGATGGAGAGACCATCCTGGGAGTGGCCCGAAGATGCAGGACAGACGTTGCTCGAGATCCTTCGCGATGAGCAAACACCAGAGTCGGACCTCGATCTGGCTGCGGAGCTGGCTGGTGACTACACGGTCATCAAC
>JBOGIN010001141.1:0-12608 GCA_050742275.1 Vicinamibacteraceae bacterium | reverse complement strand
GTGTCGTACTTCCACTCGTTCCCGTGCAGCGTCTGCTCGTACGGCGGCATGTGCCCGAGGTGGTGGGCGAACTCTGGATCTTCCTGATAGTGGGTCAGCGAGGCGCCGCGGACGAGATTGCGCCCTTCCATCTGGAAGTGCATCTGCGTGGCCGCGAGGCGATACGACTCGCCCGTCGCGGCGATCTCTGTACCGCTCCCGAACCAGGGCTCGTCGCTCGTCCGGATGCTGTACGCGTTGTAGCCGACACCGTTGCCCACCTGGCCCGCGCGTGTCCGGCCGTATCCGAGCTGCACGTTGATCGAATGGTCGGGATGGCCTGGCTGCTCCCGAACCGGCGCGGTGATCTGCCGCCCTTTCCATGTCACCGTCACCGTGGGCGTCCAACTCTCGAGCACGTCCGGCCTCGGGAGATCCAGGCGTTCCCGCATGGCGGGGCTCATGACGACGACGTTGTCCCAGACCACCTTACTGAACGGCTTGGGACACTCCTGCAGCCAGCCGTTGTTGGCGAAGCGCCCGTCGTACACGGTCGGGTCGGGGCTGAAGGTGATCTCGATCGCCGCGGCGCTCTTCGGACGCGACGGCGGCGGCAGCGGTGCGGAGGTCGCGACTCCCGCGGCTGGAAGGGCGCTTCCGACAACGAATCCGTCATGCAGCGCCTGGCGCCAGAAGGCGTCGAAACCGGGAAACGCCTGGCCGTTGACGTTGGTGAGGGCGCCGAACCGCCCCGAGGGGGTCGTGACCTCACGCTGCCAGAACGCTTTGACGATCTCCGCGCCCTGCTGCGTCGGCTTGCTCGTGAAGGCGGCGACGACCTCGTGGGCCGACTTGTTGTTCTCGTAGAGCGGCGCGATGAGCGGCTGACAGAGGGTCACCGTCCCATCGAACGCCCGCAGATCGCTCCACGCCTCCAGCGGGTGCGCCTCCGGCACGTGCCACCGGCAATACGGCGCCGTCTCGTCCTCGAACAACCCAACGTGCACTGCCGTCGGGACCTTCTTCAGCCGTTCGGCGAACTGGAGATCGGCTGGCGCCGTGTAGACGGGATTGACGCCGATCATGACCAGCAGCTCCACCTTGCCTGCGGCCATTTCTCCGGCGAGCTGACGCAGCGCCTCGCGTTGAAGCTGCGGGCGCGCCTCGACCGGCGCCGTGTACTCCACGGTTCGCCCGACGTTGCCGAGCGCGGCGTTCATGATGTGCGCGAGCTGGTGCACGGCTGGAGGCTGATTGTCGCCGGCCATCACGACCGCGCGCCCGCGGTGCGCGGAGAGATCACGCGCCAGCGCAACGACCCAGGGCTCTTCCACACCGGCCGGCAGCGCCGACGCGGCAACACCCGTCACGCCGAGCTTGGCCGCGATCGCGCGGGCCACGTGCTCGACGTCCGACGCCCGCACCGCGAGACGATGATCCGCCTTGGCGCCGGTGTTGGTCAGCCGGCTCTCCACGACGTACAGGCGGTTCATGGCCGTCTGGCCGTCGATCAACCGGCGGCGATCGATGAACGCCCGCGCGTAGGCGAGACGTCCCGGGCCCTCCTCGATGAAGTCCGCGTCGAGCGACAGAATGACGTCCGCCTGCTCGAGCCGATAGCGCGTCTCGACGTCGCGGCCGAACGCCGCACGCGCCCCGGCGCGGGCGTTGTCGCGCGAGACGGCGTCGTACTGCACCCATGTCGCACCCGGCAGGGTCTTGAGCAGCTCCTCGATCTGCGCTCCGAGCGTCGGCGACGTGATGGTCTCGGTCAGCAGACGGAACCCGGCTCCCTGCACCGCCCGCTGCGCCGCGATGGCCGTCTGCATCCGCGAGACGAACAGATCCCACGAGCGAATCTCACCGTATTCCTTGATGGCACGTGAGCGGTCGGGGTCGTAGAGCGTCAGGATGGAGCCCTGGGCGAAGACGTCAGTGCCACCGCGCGTGGCGGGGTGATCGGGATTCGGCTCGATCTTCGTGGGCCGCCCCTCATGGCTCTCCACCAGCACCGGTGTCGCGAACCCACCGTGCGGCAGCGCCGTCGCGTAGAACAACGGCTTGCCCGGCACGAGCTCTTCGGGCGCATCGACGTACGGGATGATCTTCTCGGCAGGCTGGCGCGTGCAGGCGGTCACGCCGGCCAGCGCCATGGACGCACCCATCAACTTGAGGAACGTCCGGCGCCCCTGCGGGTCGTTCAGATCGGCCGCCGTGGCCGGGAACTGACGCTGGAGATGCCGCCGGAACTCCTCGGTCTCGGCGAGCTCTTCGAGACTGCGCCAGTAGGTGGGGCCGTCCGTCGAGGCGAGGCGGGCCCGGAGGGTCGATGGATCGAGGTTGGACATCGATTCTTGGCTGTTCGTGCTCGAGCGAGAGGTCTAAAGACCCCTCGCTACATTGCCGCTACATCTGGCTGTACGTAGCGCGCGGCCTTTAGGCCGCGCGAATGCTGGAACACCAGATCTCTACCGATGGCACGTCGAGCAGGAGGTCAAGGTCTGCGCATCCAGCACCTTGTACTCTTGCTTCAAGCGCCGACCGATCTCGAGCTGATCGCCTTCCGGCTCGTACCCCATCACGGTGACTTGGCCGCGGGGCCGGAGATATTGCTCCGGCCGGCGGTGGCAATCCAAGCACCACTCCATCTGCAACGAGGCAACCTGCCGCATCGCCGGCATCTCGTCGACGCGACCATGGCAGGTCTCACAACCGACGCCCTTGTTCACGTGGATGCTGTGGTTGAAATACACGAAGTCGGGCAAGTCGTGCACACGAATCCACTCGAGCGACTCTCCCGTCTTGAAGCTTTCGCGCACAGGCTCCAGATATGGGCTCTCCAGCCAGATCTGCGAATGACAGTTCATGCAGATCTTGGTCGATGGGATATTGGCGAACGCCGATTCCTCCACCGAAGTATGACAATAGCGGCAGTCGAAGCCTTCACCGCCCACGTGATGGAGGTGGCTGAACTGAATCGGCTGCTGTATGTTCGCGCGGGCCGCTGTGACGAAATCCGACCGTTGCAGAAGCAGCATCGCCCATGCCCCAAAGGCGATGAGCAACAGCAAGCCGAACAGTGAGAACCGAGCCCACGCGTTCGCACTCTTCGGAAAGATTTGGCTCATGGTCTCGTGATCCGGCCTCCCTGTCGGCCGGCGTCCGCGCGTCATTCTGTCACAGGCCGCGACATGACACACACCGAAAGGCCGCGCCTCGCGTTTCTACATTCGTGGCGGCCCGCTTTCTTCGACATTCGTGGGGGCCGGCTTTAGCCGGCCCGGCGCAGGTCCGCCTAAAGGCGGCCCCCACACCACATGTCGTTCCGGAGCAACGGAAGTAAAGACCCGCAACGTCGCAACTCCAACGCATAATGATGTGAAAAGATTCACAAGCTGTCAAATGTATAGAGCTTTGGCTTAAGATTCGGCATGATGGCGTACTTTTCCGACGCGGATGCACGCATCCTGGCCGACCGGCTGCAATCGCTCCAGTCGCCCGTCCGCCTCGCGTTCTTCACCCAGTCGCTCAACTGCGACAGCTGCCCTGCCACCAAGGGCATTCTCGAGGGCCTGGCGGCAGCCAGTCCACTCTTGACAGTTGACGAGCACAACCTCGTGCTCGACAAGGACCTGGCCGAGACGATGGGGGTGGAACGCGTGCCTGCCGTGGCCATTGTGGGCGAAGTCGATGCCGGGGTTCGCTTCTATGGGGCGCCGGAGGGCTACGAGCTGGTGTCGCTGCTCGATGCTATTCTCGCGGTGTCTGCACACGATTCAGGGCTCTCGGCGACCACGCGAGAACGTGTGAGCGGGCTCTCCCAGCCGCTCCACCTGCAGGTCTTCTCGACACCCACGTGACCCCACTGTCCCCGGGCGGTCGCCCTGGCAAATCGCCTCGCGCTCGAGAGCCCGCTCATTCGAGCGTCGTCCATTTCAGCCGTCGACTTCCCGGAGCTGGTGCGCCGGTACCATGTCACCGGCGTGCCAAAGACCATCGTCAACGGCCATGGCGAGATTCTGGGAGCGCTGCCGGAGGCACAGTTCGTCGAGCAGGTCCTCGCGGGCCTCGGCTCAACGTCTCCTAGCGCCCAGGGGGAGTGATGTCCGACTTCACGCGCCGAGAGTTGTTGCATCGAGCGGCGCTTGCCGCGGCAAGCCTTTCCGTCGCCGGCCGTCGGTTGCCCCAAGGTGGAGGCCGCGTCGCGCCAAGCGACCAGCTCGCCATTGGCATCATCGGCGCCGGCGGCCGGGGCGCGGACAACCTTGCCGGCGTTGCGACCGAGCGCATCGTGGCGCTGTGCGACGTCGATGACCGGCAAGCGGCCAAGTCTTTGGCGCGCTACCCTGACGCTCGCCGATACCGAGACTTCCGCCGCATGCTCGATGCGGAAAAGGGCCTCGACGCCGTGGTCGTGAGCACGCCCGATCACGTTCACGCCGCCGCATCGATTGCCGCCATGCGCCGTGGCCTCCACGTGTACTGCGAAAAGCCACTGACGCGCACGATCTGGGAAGCCCGCATGATGAGGAAGGTGGCGGGTGAAGCCGGCGTTGTGACGCAGATGGGGACGCAAGGGCATGCGCTCGAGGGCTCGCGGCGCGCCGTGGAGACCATTCGAGCCGGCGTCATTGGCGAGGTGACCGAGATTCACGTGTGGACCGATCGCCCGGCGGGCTGGTGGCCACAGGGTGTGGACCGGCCGCGCGACCAGCCGCCGGTGCCGAAAGGGCTCGCTTGGGACCTGTGGCTCGGGCCGGCGCACTCCCGCCCCTATCATCCCGCGTACGTGCCGTTCGTGTGGCGCGGCTGGTACGACTTCGGCACCGGCGCCGTGGGCGACATGGGCGTGCACAATCTCGATCCTGCGTTCTGGGCCCTCCAGCTGGGCGTGCCGGTCTCGGCCCGGCTGAAGGACTCGTCGCGCCGCACCGCGGAGGGGCCACCCGAATGGGAGATCGTCGAGCTCCAGTTCCCAGCGCGGGGCGATCGGCCGTCGGTCACGGTGACGTTTTATTCCGGCAAACAGCAGCCGCCACGAGACCTCTTCCAGGGTGAGCCCATGCCGACCAACGGCTCGCTCATCATCGGCAGCAAGGGGACGCTGTTCACGCGAACGTGGCACGGCGGGCAAACCGACGAGGACATGTTCCTGTTGTTGCCGCGGAAGCAGTTCGTAGACGCCGAACCGGTGCCGTCGACACTGGCCCGTCCACCGGTTCGAGGCGAGATCGGCCATCACCAGGAGTGGATCCGCGCGTGTAAGGGTGAAGGACGCGCGCTCTCGGACTTCGCGTACGCGTCGACGCTGACCGAAGCGCTGCTGGTCGGCCTCCTAGCGGTGCGAACCGGCCGCACCATCGATTGGGACGCCGAGAACATGCGTGCGAAGGGCGTCCCGGAGGCGGAGCCGCTCATCAAGCCAGACTTCCGGCCCGGGTGGGAGGTAGCAGTGTGACGGGGCGCAGGTCGACCGTCAGAGTCGGGCTCATTGGGTCGCAATTCATCTCCAGCATCCACGCGGACGCCTTGCAACGCTGCAAAGATGCCGAGCTGTTCGCGGTCGTGTCCCCCACGCCGGGCCACGCCGCGAGCTTCGCCGAGCGTTTCGCCATTCCACACCACGCCACGGACTATCGGGCGCTTCTTGCCATGGACGAGGTGGACATGGTCGTCATTGGCGCACCGAACGACGTTCACTGCGCCATCACCCTGGAAGCTGCCGCTGCCGGCAAGCACGTCGTGTGCGAGAAACCGCTTTGCGTGAACCTCGACGAGGCGGATCGCATGATCGACGCCTGCCGCCGTGCGAACGTCAAGCTGATGTACGCGGAGGAGCTTTGCTTTGCCCCGAAGTACGTGCGCATGAAGGAGCTGCTCGATTCGGGCGCGCTGGGCCGGCCCACGCTCATCAAACAGTCCGAAAAGCACGACGGTCCGCATGCGCCCCACTTCTGGGACGTCTCGCGCTCCGGCGGTGGCGTCACCATGGACATGGGATGCCACGCGATCGAGTTCTTTCGTTGGATGCTCGGTCGGCCGAAGATCCTATCCGTCTATGCACACCTGGACACGCGTGTGCACCAGGAAAAGACGCGCGGGGATGACAATGCTGTGCTGCTGATCGAGCTCGACGGCGGCGTGCTCGGTCTCGCGGAGGAGAGCTGGACCAAGCTTGGCGGCATGGATGACCGCGCCGAGGTCCATGGCTCGCAGGGTGTGGCATATGCCGACCTGCTCCACGGCAACGCCATCGAAACGTATAGCGCCGTTGGCTATGACTACGCGGTGGAGAAGGCGGGTGCGACCGTCGGCTGGTCGTTCACCATTTACGAAGAAGCTTGGAACTACGGGTTTCCGCAGGAGATGGCACATTTCGTCGATTGCGTGCTGCACGACCGGCCGCCGCTCGTGACCGGCGAGGATGGGCGCGCGGCGCTCGAGGCCATCTTCGCCGCGTATCAGTCCGCTGGCTCCGGCCGGAAGGTGCCGTTGCCGTTTGCCTCACGCGCCGCACGGCCCATCGACCTGTGGTGGAACCCTGAGAGCTATGAGTTATGAGCTATGAGTATCAGGGCGCAACGCACCGGTGGTTCCCGTTTCCTGTTTCCCGTTTCCTGTTTCCGCTCATCGTAGTCGTCCTGTTGCTCGCCGGTTCCATGGGCTGGGCGCAGAGCTCGCAAGCGCCAGTTCAGTACCGTGTGTCCTTCCCGGAGCCCGAGCACCGCTGGATGCAGGTGGATGTGACCTTTCCCGGCCTGCCGCCGGGGACGTTCGAGGTGCACATGAGCCGCTCGTCGCCGGGACGCTACGCTGCGCACGACTTCGCGAAGAACGTGTTCATGGAGCGTTTCACCGGCGCGCGAGGCGAAGCACTACCGGTGACACGCCCAAACCCGCATCAGTGGAACGTGACGCGGCACGACGGCACCGTGAAGGTGAGCTATCGAATCTTCGGTGACCATGTCGACGGCACGTATCTCGCCATTGACGAGACGCACGCCCACATCAACATGCCGGCGGCGTTCATGTGGGGGGGTGGCTTACAGGACCGTCCCATCCGCATCACGTTCGTACCGCCCGCCGGGAAGAGCTGGCGCGCCGCCACGCAGCTCATTCCGCTGAGCGAGTCCCAGAAGGACGAGGCGCTCACGTTCACCGCGCCCAACCTCCAGTACTTCATGGACTCGCCCACCGAGGTGAGCGCGTTCGCTCTCCGCGACTTCACGGTATCCACGAGGCCAGGCGGCCCCGAGGTCACGATTCGCGTGGCGATGCACCATGCGGGGACGGACGAGGAGCTCGACCGCTTCCTGGGCGACGTCCGGAAGATCGTGCACGAGCAGCGCGCGGTCTTTGGCGAGCTGCCGGAGCTCGATGCGGGCACGTACACGTTCATCGCCGACTATCTCCCGTACGCGAGCGGCGACGGGATGGAGCATCGGAACAGCACGATCCTCACCTCATCTCGTAGCCTGGGACAGGCGTACACGGGATTGATTGGCACCGCCTCGCACGAGTTCTTCCACGCCTGGAACGTCGAGCGCGTGAGGCCGGCGTCGCTGGAGCCGTTCGATTTCACGGATGTCAATATCTCGGACGAGCTGTGGCTCGCCGAGGGCTTCACGAACTATTACGGCAAGCTCGCATTGATACGCACCGGCATCGTCGGCGAGGTCGACGGGGTCTCGCAGTGGGAGAGCGTCATCAACGGCGTCCTGCACAGTCCGGGAACGGCGTTTAGATCCGCTGTCGACATGAGCCGGCTGGCGCCGTTCGTCGATCGCGCTGTCTCGGCCGACGCCACGAACTGGCAGAACACGTTCTATTCGTACTACACGTTCGGCGAAGCGGTCGCGCTCGGCCTCGATCTCACGCTTCGCGCCCGGACAGAATCACGCGTGACCCTCGACGACTTCATGCGCGCGATGTGGGACGAGCACGGCAAGCCGGGCGGTCCCAAGCCGGGACTGGTCGCCAAGCCGTATACGATGTCGGATGCGCGAGATCGATTGGCGGAGGTCAGCGGGGATGCGCAGTTCGCGGCCGACTTCTTCAAGCGCTACATCGAGGGCACGGAGAAGATCAACTACGCATCGCTTCTCGAGCGAGCCGGACTTCTGTTGCGGAAGGCGGATCCAGGCCATGCGACTCTAGGTCTGCGGGAGCTCGAGCTCCTGGAGGGTAGAGTCTTCGTGACCGCAACGCCACGCACGGGCTCCCCCGCATACGAGGCCGGGCTTGGCCGTGACGATGTGCTGCTGTCGATTGATGGTGAGGAAGTCACAGCGGCAGACCAAATTACGAAGGTCGTGGCGGCACGCACGCCCGGTGACGTGGTGCGGGTCGCATACGAGGGGCGCGGCGGCCGGGTCGAACGGCCCGTAAAGCTCGTTGAAGACCCCTGGCTGACAATCGTGCCAATCGAGCAAGAGGGAGGCACCCTCAGTGAAGCACAGCGCGCATTTCGCGCGTCCTGGTTGGGAAGTCAGATAGGCGTTCGCTAGGGCGCGGCCTCCCGCGACATTCAACCAGGAAGGACACGAAGATCTTTCACCACGAAGGACACGAAGAGCACGAAGAATGAAGAGCGCGAAGAAAACCAACTGAATTCTTCTTCGTGTCCTTTTTTCTTCGTGCTCTTCGTGTCCTTCGTGGTGAAATCCTTCGTGTCTTCCTGGTTGATCCTTGGTGGCCTTCGCAGTTAGCCGAGGACAGAGATACTCCGACGATTCGTCAGTGTGAGGAACGGATACATGAGCACCATGCTGGCTGACGCGCGGATCGCCCTGCGGAGCTATCTCAAGACTCCGCTCGTGGTGGTTGGCGTCACCGTCTCACTCGCCCTCGGCGTTGGCACTGCCGCGACCGTGCTCAATCTGGTGGACGTCCTGCTGCTCAGGCTGCCTGACGTTCCCCAGCCACGAGAGCTCGTCGCCATTTATTCGCGG
The DNA here is from genome assembly GCA_050742275.1 of Vicinamibacteraceae bacterium. Classification (GTDB taxonomy): domain Bacteria; phylum Acidobacteriota; class Vicinamibacteria; order Vicinamibacterales; family Vicinamibacteraceae; genus WHTT01. The sequence continues at coordinate 3,678 of JBOGIN010001141.1, read as the reverse complement.
ACGCCAGACGAGGCGCATATCGGGACGTCGTTCCCGGACTTTCGCGACTTCCGGCAGCGCAGTCAGTCTCTGACGGGTCTCGCGGCGTATCTCCGCGCGCCGGTGCACGTCGAAAGCGCAACCGGCGCGCGAGAAGAGGTGCAGGCTGAGATCGTCACCGGCAACTACTTCCAGCTGCTTCGCCTTCAAGCATCGCAAGGGCGGCTGCTCGCGCCCAAAGACGATGTGGCCTCGGCCCCGCCGGTGGTTGTCGTGGACCGGGACTTCGCGCGCGAGCATTTCGGCGACGCGCTCGCCCTCGGTGAGCGCTCACTCCGCATCAATGGCGTTTCATTTGCGGTCGTCGGCGTTGCTCCTGAAGGATTTTCAGGCCTGACGAAGGATTGGGGAGCGGCGCCACGCCTCTGGTTCCCGGTCGTTCACCTACCGTCTGCGGTGCCCGTCTTCGCAAGCAGACCTTTTCTCGACGCGCGGGAAGCCCGCTCGTTTCTCCTTGTCGGTCGTCTCCGGCCGGGAGTGGAGGCCTCCTCGGCCCAGGCCGATTTCAATCGCATCACGAAACAGCTCGCCCGTGAGCTTCCAGACACGAACGCGGACTGGTCTGCAAGCGTGCTGCCCGCCAAGTACGTGCGCTTCTGGGTCGGACATCGTTCGGACGTGGAGCTCATGCTGGCAGTCATCGGCGGCCTCGTCCTCCTTGTCTGGCTGGTGGCGTGCGCAAACGCCGCGACGCTGCTGACGACGCGAATGCTGGCACGACGCCGGGAGCTGCTCATCCGTCAGGCTCTGGGCGCTTCTCGCGCTCGCCTCGGCCGACAGTTGCTGCTCGAAGCGTCGATGCTTGCCATACCCAGCGCGCTGCTCGCCGCCAGTTGCACGGTGCTGCTTGGCTCGGCGCTCGAGGCGGCGGGGTCGCTCTTTCGCATCCCCATCCGCTTCGGTCTGGCGCTCGACGCACGCAGCCTGCTCCTCGTCGCCGCGCTCACCATTGCCAGCGCGCTGTTCCTCGTCCTGCTCAGCGCCGTCTCCGCCTCGCGCCGCAGCAACGCATCCAGCCCAATGACCGCCTTGCTGGGCGACCGCAGCGGCGAAGGCACGGGCGTGCAGCGAGGTCCTTTCTCGCTCCGGCGCCTGCTCGTCCTCGCGCAGGTGGCCGGCGCCGCGACGCTGCTCGTCGTCAGCGCGCTGCTGATTCAGAGCGTGCGCCGGCTGCAGGACGTCGACGCAGGATTCGACGCCAACGCGCCGGTCGTCATGACGTCGATTGACTTGTCGGCTTCGGAAGGCGTGTCGGGTGACGAGCGCGTGGGGCTACGGTTGCGCCGCGCGCTGCTGGAACGCCTGCGGACTCTACCGGGGGTGCAGACCGTGAGCCTTGCCGACCGACCGCCGCTCAGCATGGTGAAGTCCACGCTTACCATGGCGGCGGCCCATGGCTCTCAGCGTGAGCGTTCGGTCTCGTACACCGTGGCCAGCTCCGACTACTTTCACACGATCGGGCTGCCGCTCGTTGCGGGCCGAAGCTTTCGAGAGAGCGATGCTCGCGAGCCCATGCCGGTGGTCGTGAACCAGCTCCTCGCCCAGCAGCTCGCACCTGACGGCCTTCCGCTGGGGCAACCGCTCGTATTGCGAATGGGCGAGACGTCGCTAAATGCGCAGGTCGTGGGCGTGGCGACGAACGCTGTTACGACGCTCCTGCGGGAAGCGCCGGCACCACATCTCTACGTCCCTCACACACACGTCGGCAGAGACATGCCCACCGTGCTGCTTCGCACGACGATGCCGCCGGGCGCGCTCGAAGCGGCGGCCCGCGGCGCGCTGCGTGGGGCGGATTCACGCTTGGTGACGCGCAAGCTGACCACCTTCAGTGAGATGATTGCGGGATCCATGGCGCAGGAGCGGCTCCTGGCTGGGGCAGCGGCCGGCGCTGCGCTCGTCGCGATGCTGCTCGCCGTGCTGGGCCTCTACGGCCTCACGACCTACTTCGTGGTCCAGCGGCGGCGAGAGCTGGGAATCCGCATGGCCATGGGCGCGAGCCGGCGCGACATGACGAATCTCGTTCTCACGCAGGGTCTCGTGCCTGCGCTGGCCGGCGTCGCAGTTGGCCTCGCGGCCGCGGCGCTCGCGAGCACAGCACTTGCCAGCGTCGTCTACGGCATCGCAGCTCGAGATCCTCTCAGCTACGTCACGTCCGCGCTGCTACTGCTTGCCGTGATGATTGGCGCCTGTCTGGGCGCCGTGCGCCGCGCATGGAGGATCGACCCAGCGGCGCTCTTGCGCACCGAATAGGCGCCGCCGCCGGGCGGCGGCCGGTGGTGCTTGACATGGCCACGGTTGAGGCGCATGCTGCGAGAAACCGGGGTTCGGAGACTCTTCAAAGGAGGTCTTCGTGACCGCACATCTCCCCCGCCTCAACCGGTATGTGTTGACGGTGTTCCTCATCGTCGGCGTTCCCGTACTTGCTCTCGGCATCCTGCTGGTGCTCGCACTCGCCCAGATCAAGCTGCGCGATTCCTATGGCGCGCATCTGGGCCGTCTCGCGGAGCAGACGACGTCGACAGTCGATGCGTACGTCTACCGCAAGCTTCTGGACGTCACGCTGCTGGCGCGCTCCCCCACGCTGCGGGAAGCCGCCGCCGCCGCATCGGCCAGTCGCGTGTCGGCCGAGGAAACGCGCACGATCGATGCACGATGGCAACAGCGGGGAGAGCTGCCGCCGGCGCTGGCTGGGCGCTTGGCGACGCCGGCGTCGCGCTTTCTTGCCGACATCACGTCGCACGATCAGCTCTATCGTGAGCTCCTGCTCACCGATCGAGCCGGGCGCCTCGCGGCCGCCTCCAACCGCACCTCGGACTTCGATCAGTCCGACGAAGGCTGGTGGCGGGTCACGGTCGATGACGGGCCGCGCGGGCGCGCGCAGGTGTTCGATGTGCGGTGGGACGCCAGCGCGGGCTCACAGGCGCTCGAGATTGCCGTCCCGGTAGCCGGTCCTGACAGCGATGACCTCGCGGGCGTGCTCAAGGCGGTCGTCGATGCGCGTGAGCTGCTCGCGCTGGTGGGCAGCTCGCAGCCGGGTAGCGACGGGCAAGCAATGCTGCTCCGTGCGGATGGATCCATCATCTTCAGCCGCGCGACGTTCACCCCGCAGGCGCGCTTCTTCGCCGCGCGTGAAATGCGAGCGCAGCTCACGCGCGCAGAAGAGAACCCAGCCGTGACGGTGGCACACTTCGATGCCACGTCACCCGACGGCGTGGACCAGGTCGTTGCGGTTGCGGCAAGTCAGCTCCCTCGCAGTTACGCCAACCTGCCGTGGGTCGTGGCCGTCTCGCAGCCCGCCGAGGAGCTCTTGACGCCGATTCGCTCGCTCGGCTTCTACCTCTTGCTCGTCTTCGCGCTCACGGCGTTGATGGTGCTCGTGCTCGCCTTGTGGTTCTCGGTTCGTCTTGCCGCGCCTCTGGTGGAAACCGGCATGCACCTGGTCGATTATCCGCGCGTCGCGCGCATGCCGGACAGTGACAGCGGTGTGGAATGGGATGCGCCTCAGGCAAGGTGATTCAGGAAACGGGAAACAGGAAACAGGATTCGGGATTCGGGATTCAGGCCAGGATGCTGGCTACTTCAACACTTCTTCGAAGAACGACAGGGCGCGTGGATCCTTCGACTGGCCCAGCCAGAAGA
>JBOGIN010001140.1:0-6918 GCA_050742275.1 Vicinamibacteraceae bacterium | reverse complement strand
GTCCAGGGGAGGGCTGTATGCTGCTTGCCACGCAGACTGCGCGACGCCTGGTGGCCCTTGGCGCACTTTGCCTGGGCTTGGCCATCGGGCTTCATGACGCCGCCGCACAAACGATCAACGCGACGTTAACCGGCACCGTGACCGATCCCGCTGCCGCCGTGATTCCGGACGTCGTCGTCACCGCGACGAATGTCGCCACCAACGTCACGAGCGCGGCGCGCACCAATCAATCCGGTCTCTATACGTTCCCCGCTCTGCCGCCCGGCGAGTATGTCGTGGCGGTCGAGCATCCCGGATTCCGCCGGTTCATCCGAGACGGCCTGGTGCTGCAGATTGCGCAGGCCACGCGGCTCGACATCCCGCTCGAGGTGGGCGCTGTCACCGACGAAGTGCGGGTCGCGGCCGACGCGCCGCTCGTGCGCAGCACGTCGAGCGAGCTCGGCCAGGTGATCGACTACCAGCAGATTCAGTCGCTTCCGCTCAACGGCCGATCGTTCCAACAGCTCATCACGCTCACGCCGGGAGCCGTCCCCCGCGGCTTCGCGGACTTCGCGGAGAACCCGGCAGCGGCTGGCGCACGCAGCGCCGTGCACCATACGGTCAACGGCATGCCGTGGTCGGGTAACAACTATCTGATCGACGGCATCGCCAACAACGAGCCGTTGAACGCGTTCATCAACATCACGCCGCCGCTCGAGGCGATTCAAGAGTTCAACGTGCAGACGAACAACCCCACGGCCGAGTTCGGCGTCTTCGGCGGCGCCGTGGTGAACCTGACCATTCGATCCGGGACCAACGAGTTCACGGGCTCGGCGTTCGGCTATTTCCGCGATGAAGCCCTGAACGCGCGGAACTTCTTCGCCGAGACGAAGGCGCCGTTCAAGTCCAGTCAGGTGGGTGCGACGTTCGGCGGCCCGCTGCTGCGCAACCGGGCATTCTTCTTCGGCGACTACCAGCGTCTGCGCCAAGACCAAGGGCGCACGTTCGTCTTCACCGTTCCCACCCCCGAGCTACGGCGCGGCGATCTCAGCGCCCTGGACGAGCAGATTTACGATCCGCTCAGCGGTGGGCCGTTCGTGGGCAACCTCGTTCCCGCCGATCGCATCAACCCTATCGCCCATCGGGTAGCGGGGATCTGGCCCATGCCGAATCGGTCAGGCCTGGTGGACAACTACGTGGAGAACAACGTTCAAACCAATGATCAGGACGCGTTCGACCTCCGCGGGGACGTCAACCTGGGTGCGTGGGGCTCGCTCTTCGCCCGCTACTCGCGCGCGGAGCGAGACTTCGTGGAGCCGCCGGCCGGGAACCAGTTCATGGAGGGCGGTAACAGCTCGGACTCGGCCAACTTCAACGCCGTGGTGGGCCACACGTACACGATGGGGTCTACGAAGCTGAATGAGTTTCGGATTGGCGTGAACAAGTTCGACCTGTCGCAGGTCGGATCCGACTTCGGCATACCCAAGAACAACGAGCTCGGGATTCCCAACGGCAACATCCCGGGTCACCCGTATACGTTCGGCATCGCCGACTTCGACATCCCCGGCTTCCGCCACACCGGCTCGCCCGGATTTACCAATTCGGTTCGCATCGGCACGACGGTCCAGGTGTCGAACAACTTCACGTGGCTGCTGGACAGGCACTCGCTGAAGTTCGGCGCCGACATCCGGCACGTCACCTCCACGCTCACCAATCCGCAGACGCAGCCACGCGGCCGGTTCGAGTTCGATGCCAACTACACGAGCAGTCAGGGCGCGGACGGGACGGGTCACCCATGGGCGAGCTTCCTTGCTCGGGTTTCCCACCCAGGTGGATCGCGACTTCGTGGATACCCATCCCGAGGTGCTGATCAATTTCGTCGGCTTCTTCGCTCAGGACGATTTTCGGCTGTCGCAGAACCTCACGCTCAACCTGGGCCTGCGATGGGACCTGCTGACCAGCCCGGTCGACGCAAACAATCGGCAATCCAACTTCAGCATCGAGGATGGCCTGATTCATCTGGCCACGCCTGACGATCGCGGCCCGCTCACGACGAACTTCTATGGCGCCTGGGCGCCGCGCCTCGGGCTGGCGTACACGCCGGATCAGGGCCGCACGGCCCTGCGCGCCGCGTACGGCATCAGCTACTATCGCGACAACTTTGGCGCCAACGGTGGGACGCTGGAGCGCAACCATCCCTTCTTTCAACAGATCCACCTCGAAACCTCCGATCAGTTCACGCCCTTCCGCAGCTTGAGCGACGGCCTCCCCGGCTTCATGCCGGTGCCGCTCGAGCCGACGATCGCGCCGCCACCCGGGTTCGCCGTGTTCTTCATTCCGACGGATGATCGGCCGAACATGGTGCACATGTTCAACGTGGGGATTCAGCGCCAGCTGCCCTGGAATACCGTCGTCGAGGCCGCGTACGTCGGTACGCGCGGCTCCGACATTTTCGCGAGCCGCGACATCAACGTGCCACTGCCCGGTCCGGGCGCCGTCGATCCGCGCCGGCCGTTCTTCGATCTCGTGCCGAACATCACGAGCATCAACAAGCGCTGGGGCGTGGCGGAGTCCTGGTACGATTCGCTTCAGATCAAGCTGGACAAGCGCTTCTCGGATGGGCTGCAGGCCCTCGTCTCCTATACGTTCTCGCGGAGCGAGGACACGTCGTTCAACATCCATCCGGCAATCGAGACCAGGGCGCGCTCGACCGGCTTCAAGGTGGTCGACATCCCCCACAACTTCGTCGTCAGCTGGACGTACGACCTGCCAGTAGGCCCGAATCAGCGGTTCCTCTCGGGTGGTCCCGCCATCGTGCGGAAGCTGCTGGAAGGATGGGCGGTGAATGGGATCACCTCGGCGCAGTCGGGAGAGCCGCTGGTGATCACGGTATCGTCATCTCAGTTGAACACCGGAACGGACAACGTCGCCGATGTGACGTGCGGAGACGTCGGCACGCCCGGAGAGGTCGACCAGTGGCTCGACACGAGCTGCTTTGCCAGCCCGGCGCCGTTCGAGTTCGGCAACTACGAGATTGGACAGGTGCGGGGACCGGTCCTATTCAATACGGACTTCTCGATCTTCAAGCGGACGTCGCTCGGTGGCACGCGCCTGCTGGAGCTGAGGTTCGAAACGTTCAACTTGTTCAACCGGGCGCACTTCAGCAATCCGGACACCTCGTTCGGCACCGGCTCGTTCGGTCGGATCAGCAACACGCGCTCGCCATCTCGCGAGATCCAGCTTGGCGTCCGGTTTCTCTTCTGAGCGGGCGCGAGCGGCGCAGGTGCAGGCGAGCACGGAGAGGCGCACACGCTTCGTGTATGCTGTCGCCTCGTGCGAACTGTTGCGGCAAGTCGTCTTTCGAGACCGAACCGATGATGGCGCTCCTTCTGCTGGCCGTGAGCGTCCACGCGGACTTCGAGGCGGGAAACGTCGGCCAGGTCACGATGGTCGCGGAGAACCACGTCCGCTGCGCGGTCGCCGGCGAATCCGACAAGGACGGGAGGAACCGCCAACCGAGCTGGTTTTACTTCCGGCTGGACGGTGTCGCCGGTCGTGAGATGACCGTCGACGTCACAGGTTTGCATGGCGAGTACAATTACAAGCCCCACAAGGGTCAGGGGCTGCAACACACACGGCCTGTCCTCAGCCACGACAACCGCACGTGGCAGCACGCCGCTGACGTGACCTGGCTGCCGGAACAGAGCGCCATCCGCGTCCGCTTTCGTGCGGAGAAGGATCGGATCTGGATCGCGCGCCAGCCACCCTACACGCTGCAGCGGCTCGACCGGCTGCTCTCGGACCTCCGAGGACATCCTGATCTGAAGGAACAGACCATCGGCAAGTCCGTTGAGGGCCGGCCGCTTCTCCTGCTCACGGTTACCGACGCCGAGACTCCAGACCCTCGCAAGAAGGTCATCTGGCTCATGGCGCGTCAGCACGCCTGGGAGAGCGGCACGTCGTGGGTGGCGGAAGGTCTCTTGCTGTTCCTGCTTTCCAAGGATCCGCAGGCGGTTCGCCTGCGACAGCGAAACATCGTGAAGCTCATTCCCATCTGCGACCCTGATGGCGTGGCTCGTGGCGGCGTCCGGTTCAACGAGCACGGTTACGACCTGAACCGAAACTGGGACGCGGTGGACCCGACGAAGATGCCGGAGATTGCCTCGCAGCGGAACACCATTCTCGGCTGGGTAGATTCGGGGCGGCCGATTCACCTCTTCCTCACGCTGCACAACACGGAATCGGCCGATTACATAGAGGGCCCGCTGACGGCTGGTGGACCGACGACGCACGCACTGGCACACCGGTTTCAGAAGCTGCTGGACGACACCAGCGCGTTCTACGCGCCGACGGGCCCGCGCGACATGAGCGCGACGACGAGCCCAGGAATCAAGGGGCGCATGACGGTGAGCCAGGGCCTGTGGGCCGACCGCAGGATTCCCGCCTTCCTGATGGAGCTGATGGTCGACCGCAGCGAGAAGCTGGGCCGCGAACCGACGGTGAAGGACCGGCTCGAGTTCGGCGGCGATCTGATCCGAGCGATGGCCGCCGCGCTCCCCAACTGACCCCAGCGGACACGCGGGATACCGGAGTGTAACCGCATCGCCATTGCCTCATGCCACCGCGAAGCCTTGCCGCCGTCACGGAGCTGAATACTGAAAGCGCCAGGACATACCTGCGGACACGTCTGGGCGCCCTGCCGGCGTCACTGACCGTGACCGCGCCAGGTGGGGGCGTATCCAACGTCGTTCTCCTCGTGGAGTCGGAACAAGAGCGCTTCATCCTCAAGCAGGCGCTCGCGAAGCTTCGCGTGCACGACGATTGGTTCTCGGACCGGGACAGAATCTTTCGGGAATCGACCGCGCTGCGCCGTCTGAATCGACTCCTGCCGGAGGGCGCCATCCCTCGTGTGCTGTTCGAAGACCGCGCCAATTACCTGTTCGCCATGTCGGCGGCACCTCGTGGTGCACCGACGTGGAAGGATCAACTGATGGCAGGCCACATCGATCCGGAGACGGCGGCGGAGGTGGCGCGGCTGCTTGGCGCTCTCATGGCGGGCACGTGGAACAGGGCGGAGTACCGCGACGCGTTCGGCGATCAGACAGTGTTCGATCAGTTGCGGATCGATCCGTACTATCGGACCACGGTATCGCGGCATCCAGACTTGGGTGATTTCTTCGCGGATCTCATTCGCGAGAGTGGCGCGAGACGAGTCGCGGTCGTGCACGGCGACTGGAGCCCGAAGAACATCCTCGTGAGTGGCGATCGTGTCATGGTGATTGATTTCGAGGTCGTCCATTTCGGCGATCCCGCGTTCGATGCGGCATTCCTCCTCAACCACCTCCTCATCAAGAGCGTCTATCTGGCACACTGGCGATCCGAGCTTCTCGGTGCCGCGTTACGATTCTGGACCGGGCTCCGCGCCTCCCTGCCTGCCGAGGCGGCCTGGTTCGAATCGGCGACGATTCGGCATCTCGGTGCGTTGTTGTTGGCGCGAGTGGATGGCAAATCGCCGGTCGAATACGTCGAGGACGAGGCCATGAAGCAGCAGTTACGGGGCCTGGCACGCCGCCTCATTCTCGAGCCACCGCGGTCCGTCGCTGAGGTATTCGCATGAGGACGATTGTCACGATCGAGGCGCTCGAGATCCTCGATTCACGTGGCACTCCTTCGCTGAGCGTCGCCGTCACGCTCTCGGACCACACGCGTGCGAGCGCGCGCGTCCCCTCAGGCGCATCGACAGGCACATACGAGGCGGTCGAGCTTCGCGACGGTGACACCACGCGATACGCGGGAAAGGGTGTCCTCCGAGCGGTCCAGAATGTCGAGCGCGAGCTGGGCCCAGCGCTCCGCGGCATGGATGCCGAGAATCAGCGGGCTATCGACCAGCGTATGATCGACCTCGACGGCAGCCCGAACAAATCACGTTTGGGCGCGAATGCCATCCTCGGTGTCTCATGCGCGGTCGCGCGCGCCGTCGCTCGCTCGCGAAGGATGCCGTTGTGGAGGCTGCTCGCCGAGATGTGGGACCTCACGCCCCGTCTGCCCGTGCCCATGGTGAATATCCTGTCAGGTGGCGCCCACGCAGAGCGGCGGATCGAGTTTCAGGACTTTCTCGTCATACCGCGCGGGTTCGCCACGCTGCGGGACTCGCTCGAGGCCATGGTGCGGATTCATCGGTCAGCTCGCGATCTTCTGCGCGAGCGCCACATCGACGTCACGGGGGTGGCCGACGAAGGGGGTTGGGGACCGGCGTTTGCCAACAATCGCGCCGCGGTCGACCTCCTGTCGAGCGCCATTGTGCGCGCGGGCTTCTCTCCGGGCCGCGAGTTCGATATTGCTATCGACGTCGCCGCCTCCCATTTTCGTCACGGCGAGGTGTACCGGCTGGCGAGCGAGGGACGAGCGCTGACGCGCGACGAGATGATTGACCTCCTCGACGAGTGGACCCAGCAGTACCCCGTGGCCGCCATCGAAGATGGGCTCGAGGAGAACGATTGGGAAGGGTGGGCGATGCTCACGCGCCGGCTTGGCTCACGGGTGCAGCTCGTCGGAGACGACCTCTTTGCCACCAATCCCGCCCGCCTGCAGCGCGGGATCGACGAAGGTGCGGCCAACGCCGTGCTCGTAAAGATGAACCAGATTGGCACCTTGACGGAGACCTTCGAGACGTTGCGGACCGCCAGCAGCGCGGGCTATCGCACGATCGTCTCTGCACGGTCAGGCGAAACGGAAGACAGCTTCCTCGCGGATCTCGCCGTCGCGAGCGGCGCTGGACAGGTCAAGATCGGGTCCCTCACTCGCTCCGAGCGCCTGGCGAAATACAATCGCCTCCTGGAAATCGAAGCGCGAGAACTGTAGATGAACGGAACGGCGGGTCATGCAGCGCATTCCGCTTGCGTCGCAGGCCCGGGTGCAAGCGACGTTGCTTCGCCTAGA
>JBOGIN010001139.1:0-8342 GCA_050742275.1 Vicinamibacteraceae bacterium | reverse complement strand
CTGCTCAACCGATGACACGCGTGTCGAACCGGCACCTCGCGGAAGGACGAGCCGAAATGTCGCTGACGACCCTGATTATCTCGTTCGCGCTGTTGGCGCTGTGTGCGGCGCCGGCCGCAGCCGGCCCGGAGCCGCCCGCCGGCTGGACCGACGGCTACGTGATGGCCAATGGCATTCGTATTCACTACTGGCGGACCGGCGGTGAGAACAAGCCAGCGCTCGTCCTGGCCCATGGATCATCGGATGACGGGTTGTGCTGGACGAATCTTGCGAAGGAACTGCAGGACGGGTACGACATCATCATGTTCGACGCCCGCGGTCATGGTCTCTCGGATGCGCCGACACCCGCGGACCCGCCGGATGTGCAGGTGGAAGATCTCGCGGGGCTGATCAAGGCGCTGAGGCTGGAGCGTCCGATTCTGATGGGCCACTCGATGGGCAGCGCGTCGGTCGCGCATTTCGCAGCGAAGTATCCCGACGTCCCGCGCGCCGTGATCCTCGAGGATCCTCGGCTCGTGCGACCGGCCGGCGCCGCGACAGCGCGGACGCAGGCCAGCGCGGAGGAGCGACGCACGGATATCCTGGGGCGCAACAATACGAGCGAGGCCGAGCTCGTGGCAGGCTGCATGGAAAACTCGCCGAAGTGGGGCCGGTTGGAATGCGAGATCTGGGCGCCCTCCAAGCGTCGTCACCACCCGAACACCGTCTCGAACAGCCCGGCAGCCCGTCCGCCGATGAGCGAGTTGTTCGTGAAGATCACGGCGCCAACACTGATCCTCAAAGCCGACGCGCAGGGCGATCTCAGAAAACAAAACGAGGAGGTCGCTGCCAGGCTGCGGAAGGGGAAGATCGTTCACATTACCGGCGCGGGGCACAACGTCCGCCGCGAGAACAAGGCGCAGACACTCGAAGTGCTGCGAAGCTTCCTCAATGGATCGTAGTCGGCCGCACGAACGGATCGTCGTCGTTCTCGATGTCCCGGCTACTGATGCGTGAGCGCCGTGACCGGATCCACTCGCACGGCGCGGCGTGCGGGCGCGATGCACGCCACGACCGAGGCGACTGCCAACACGAGCGTCACTACGACAATGACCGACGGATCGAGCGGGCCGATGCCGTAGAGCTGTGACACGATCACGGTGCGCAGCGCCAGGGCGCCCGCAAGTCCAATGGTCAGCCCGAGCAGGACGAGCATGGCGCCCTCTCGCAGCACCAACGCGAGAATCTTGGCTCGATCGCTCCCGAGCGCCATCCGAATCCCAATCTCCCGCGTCCGCTGCCCAACCTGATAGGCAAGGACGCCGTAGAGCCCCAGCGCCGCAAGGAAGAGCGCCACGCCGCCGAAGCCGAGGGCCAGCATCATCGGCGTCTTGCGCGGATTCAGCGACGTCTCGACACGCTCGACCATCGAGAACACGTCGGAGAGCTGCAGCTCGGGATCGATGGTCGCCAGCGTGCGCCGGACCGAGGAGAGCACGGCGGCCGAATCACCGGCCGTGCGAACGGCAAAGCCGACGTTGCGGGAGGGCTTCTGCGCGAAGGGGATGTAGTGCGCGCCAGCGCGTGCGTTCTCTCCCTCGATGAGGCCTTTCAGCTTCACCGCGCCCACCACGCCGACCACCTGCATCCACGTGACGGTCGGCCCCGGCTCGGCGATGTCTTCCGGCTTGTCGGGCAGATACACCCGTCGCCCGATCGGGTCCGCGTTGGGCCAGAACTTCTTCGCGAGCCGCTCGTCGACGATGATGACCTTCGGGGCGGTGTCGATATCGTCCTCGGTGAAGAACCTGCCGCGCTTCAGCGGTACACGCAGCGCCTCGAGATAGCCGTCGGTGACGTACAGCTGATTTGGCGAGACCACCGACTCGCCTGGCGACATGACGTACCCTTCAGGGATGATGACGCTGCTGCTGCCGTCCCAGCTGAAGGGCAAGAACGTGGTGACGCCTGCGGCTTCGACGCCCGGCACCGCCCGCACGTGGTCGAGCGCGCGCGCCACGTACGATCGGAGCGCCGCATCGTCTGGATAGTGAGTCTCGAGCGGGCTCACCCGTCCGGTGATGACCTGCTCGGCACGGAAGCCTGGATCGACGCCCAGCAGCTGGCGGAAGCTCGCGAGCAACAGCCCGGCGCCAATCAGGAGCACAAATGCCAGGGCCACTTGCGCCACGACCAGACCGCGCCGGACGTACCGTGCTCCGCGGCTGGCCGTCCCGCTGCGTCCCTCTTCCCGCAGCACCGAATTCAGATTGAATCCGGCCAGCTGCAGCGCCGGCACGGCGCCGACGACGAGGCCGAGCAGCACGGAGATGCCAAGCGTGAAGGCGATGACCACGCCATCCATCTGAATCTCGTGCGCCCGCGGGAGCTCCCACAGACCGCTCTTCTTCAGCGCGTCGAGTCCCCAGTAGCCGACGGCGAGTCCCGCGGCGCCGCCGATGAGCGTCACCACCGTCGTCTCGGTGACCAGTTGCCGTGCGATCCGTGACCATGCTGCGCCCAGCGCAGAGCGTGCCGCCAGCTCCTTGACCCGGCCGCTCGCGCGAACCAGCGACAGGTTGGTGATGTTCACCGCGGCGATGAGCAGGACGAACAACACGCCACCCCACAGCAGCTGCAGCGCGCCGCGCACGTCGCGGACCATGTCGCGCTCGAGCGAGCCGACGACGGTATGGTATTTCGCGTTCTGGAGCATCGGCTTCAACCGACCGGCGCGCTCGACGGCGCGGACGTTCAACGCGTCGACGCGCGCCTGCGCCTGCTCGATCGTCGCGCCAGGCGCGAGGCGGCCGATGCTGTCGTGATTCTGGCTCCAGCTCCGGTCTTGGGCCTTGTCCTCGGGGCTGAACGCGAGAGGGACGAACAGGCGAACCTCGGGGATCAGGAACGCGAAGCGCTCCGGCAGCGCGCCCACGACGCGGTACTGCTCGTCGTTCAGCCGCAGGTCGCGTCCGACGATGCCGTCGACGGCGCCCGACTGCGTCTGCGCGAAGGCGTGGCTGACGACGACGACATGGTCTCTGCCAGGCGTGCCCTCCGCTTCGGTGAACAAACGCCCACGATACGGCGCGGCCCGCAGCACGCGGAAGAACGACGGCGTCACGTTCATTGCCGACACGCCTTCCGCTGATGCCCCTTGACCCACGCGATATCCGGCCCATTGCCAGAGCGCGTGCGACTCGACGACGTCGGCCAGCGCGAGCCGATCGAAGTAGTTCGGCACCGATGTGCCGGCACGTTCAACACCGGCGCCTGGAAACGAGTCATACGCGATGATGAGCCGGTCGGATTCGGGAAACGGCAGCGGCCGGAGCAGGACCGATTGGACGATGGTGAAGAGCGCGCTGTTGGCGCCGATGCAGAGGGCCAGCGTGATGATCGTGGTGATCGCGAAGCCGCGATCCTTCCAAAGCAGCCTGAACGCGAAGCGCAGGTCCTGAAGCAGTGTGTCCACGAGACCCTCCCAAGTCGTAGCGAACAGGACGACGAGCGTCGGTCAGCTGGCTTCCGCAACCCGGTCAGCTATCGCGGTGGCGATCTCAGAGCATTTGAGTGAGCGGGCTCCGGGGGGTGCGAGATCCGCGGTGCGCCCGCCTGCCGCGAGCGTATCCGCCACGGCCTCCTCGATGGCCTGGGCTTCTTCCTCGGCATCGAAGCTGTGGCGGAACATCAGCGCCAGCGAGAGGATGGCGCCAATGGGATTGGCGATGTCCTTGCCTGCAATCGACGGCGCGGAGCCGTGCACCGGCTCGTAGAGCGCTGGACCGCTGCCAAGGCTCGCCGACGGTAACAAGCCGAGCGACCCGCCGATGGCGGCCGCCTCGTCCGAGAGGATGTCGCCGAACGTGTTCTCGGTCAGGATGACGTCATAGTGCCGCGGGTCGATGGCGAGCGTCATCGCACAGGCATCGACGTACTGGTGCTCGAGCTCCACGGTTGGAAAGCGCGGCGCCGCCTCGTTGACCACGCGCCGCCAGAGCTGCGATGTCTCGAGCGCATTCGCCTTGTCGACCGATGTCATCCGCCCCCGCCGCGCGGCGGCCAGCGTGAACGCCACGTCCGCGACGCGCGCCACCTCCGGCTCCGTGTACCGCAAGGTGTTGTAGGCGCTGGCGCCATCCTCGTCGATTCCGCGTGGCTCGCCGAAGTACAGGCCACCGAGCAGCTCGCGGACGATCAGGAGATTGGCCCCCGCCGTGCGTTCCGGCTTGAACGGCGAGGCGTCCTCGAGCCCGGGCCAGGCGCGGGCGGGGCGCAGGTTGGCGTAGACGCCAAGGCGCTCTCGGAGCATGAGCAACGCCGTCTCGATGCGCCCTTCGCGCGGCAGGTGGTCGAACGCCGGATCGCCGACCGCGCCGAGAAAGACAGCGCCTGCTTCCAACGCCGCCTGCAACGTCTCGCGAGGAAGCGCCGGCAGATCGAGGCGCAGGGCCGCTCCACCAATCGGCCAGCGGTGGCTGTCGAGCTGATGGCCGAATCGCGTCGCCGTCGCGGCAAGCACTCGCTCTGCCGCCGCCACCACCTCGGGCCCGATGCCGTCGCCGGGCAAGACTGCAAGTCGGATGTACAAAGCTTTGAGTCTTGAGTTTTGGGTCTCGAGTTTCAGCTCCTGGCGCGGTCAATCGCCAGGGCCGATGGGCTGGTCGCTGGACAAGGTACAAGCCCTCCCAAACAGAGCGACCTGGCACGAGATCATATTCGATGTAGGACGAAACTGCCCTGGTGGGGACAACCCCTAACCGAACTCGAGACTCAAACCTAGAAGTCTAGACTCCATGACCGTATCCGACCTCGGCCGGCACGGCGTCTTGGGCAGGTCGCGGTGCGTGCGTGGCCGCGCGGGCGGAATCGGGGGCAGCAGGACGGCCCGCAATCTCGCGGACGATGGCCGCGAGCTCCTCGTCCGATACCGCCTTCTTGCGATCGGCCAGCGCAATCATCCGCCGATACACGCTGTCGAGCTCCTGCTTGCTCAACTTCACGCCCATCGACTCGCACCGCTCTTGCACAGCATGCCGGCCCGAGTGCTTTCCAAGCACCAGCGTGGTGCGCGGGACGCCCACACTCTCGGGTGACATGATCTCGTAGGTCCGCCGGTCCTTCAGCACGCCGTCCTGATGAATGCCCGCCTCGTGGGCGAACGCATTCCGCCCGACGATGGCCTTGTTGGCCTGAACCGCCTCGTTGGTGAGCTCGGTGAGCAGCTGACTGGCGCCGAATATCTCGGTGGTTCGCACGCGCGTGCGGAACTGGGTGCGGTCCGCCCGGACGTGCGCGATCATGGCGATTTCCTCGAGCGCGGCGTTGCCGGCACGCTCGCCGATGCCGTTCACGGTGCACTCGACCTGCCGTGCACCCGCCCCGAGCGCCGCGATGCTGTTGGCCACCGCAAGGCCGAGGTCGTCGTGGCAATGGGTGCTGAACACCGCCTTGTCGGCGTTCGGCACGCGCGACATGATGGCGCGGAAGAAGTCCGCAATCTCATCCGGCGTGCAGTAGCCCACGGTGTCGGGCAGGTTGATCGTCGTGGCGCCCGCGCGAATCACCGCCTCGACAACCAGACACAAGAAGTCGAGGTCACTGCGCGTGGCATCCTCGGCAGAGAACTGCACATCGTCCGTATACCGACGGGCGAGGCGAATAGCCCGCTCGGCCGCTTCGACACACTGGTCGCGCGACATGCGGAGCTTGCGCTCGAGGTGCAGATCCGATGTCGCGATGAAGGTGTGAATCCGGGGTCGCTTCGCCGATCGCAGCGCCGCGCCGGCAACGTCGATATCAGCGGGGCTGCAGCGTGCGAGCGCGGCGATGACCGGCCGGCGAATCTCGGTGGCGACCAGACGAACCGATTCAGCATCCGCCTCCGACGCAATGGGGAATCCCGCCTCGATGATGTCGACACCAAGGGCGTCCAGTTGCCGCGCGAGCCGCACCTTCTCCTGGATGCGCATCGAGAAGCCAGGAGCCTGTTCGCCGTCGCGCAGCGTCGTGTCGAACACAATGACGTGTGGGTTGGGCATCGAAGTTTCCCCCGCATCCTCCAGTACAGCGCACGGACAGATCCCCAGTCAAATTTATAATCCTTACTAAAGCATAACGCTTCCGAATGTTATACTCTTGGCGCAATCGCGCGTCAGCTGGAGGTGACATACATGGACCTGGCCGAGCTGCAAGTTTTCCTCACGGTCGCGTCGGAGCGCAGCTTCTCCCGCGCGGCGGCACGGCTGCACCGTACGCAGCCGGCCGTCAGCCAGGCTATACGGCGTCTGGAGGATTACTTGGGCGAGCGACTCTTCGATCGCTCCGCCAAGGATGGCAAGCTCACCGATGCGGGCCGTGTGCTCCTCGACTACGCGGAGCGCCTGATGCGGCTCGCGGAAGAGGCGGACAGCGCGGTGCGGGAGCTCCGCGATTTGAGGCGCGGCCGGGTGCTCATCGGCGCCAACGAGGCCGCCGTTCACGTGGCGTTACCGCTTGTCGAGCGGTTTCGCCGGTCCCATCCGCACGTCCAGATCGATATCCGGCGCGTGCCCTCGCGGCAAATCGGCGTCGAGGTGCTCCAACGCAGCCTCGACTTTGGCGTCTTGAGCTTCACGCCTGCAGAGCGCGGCCTCGCAACGGTCACCATCGGCCACGACGAGCTGGTCATGCTCGCGCATCCCACGCACCCGCTGGCATCACGCAAGCAGGTCACGATGGCGGAGTTCGGACGGCAGGACGTGATTGCGCACAACGAAGCCTCGCCGGCGCGCGAGCGGGTGTTACGGCTGTTCGAGCAGCGGCACGAGCCGCTCAACATCGTGATTGCGCTGCCGAGCCTCGATGGAATCAAGCGGGCCGTCGAGATGAATCTAGGCGTGGCGCTGCTCCCGCGGCGCTGCGCGCTGGCGGAGCTCACTGCCGGACGACTGGCGGCGATCCCGGTGGCCCAAGTCCGCCTGCCGCGCGCGCTGCGGCTGGTGTATCGAGACGGCGCGCAGCTCTCGCACGCCTCGCAAGCGCTGCTCGCCACGGCACGCGAGTACAGCGCCGAGATCAAGGACCTTCCGGAAGAGGATGACAGCAGGCTTGCGTAGCGCCCTCAAAGGGCCACCCAACGCGGGGCCTGAAGGCCCCGCGCTACGTACAGCGAGCTCGTTTGGCCGCCCGCGGGATCTAAGGGCCCCGCGCGATTACGGACATCGAGTTCTTTGTAGCGCGCGGCCTTCAGGCCGCGCGGGCGGGCGAATGTAGGACTCGAGCGGCGGCCCTACGGTCTGCCGCGAAGGAAGTTCCACACGGCGCGTCCGCTCTTTTTCATCGACGCGCCGACTTTCGCGGCGCTCGTGGCCAATGCACGACCGGTCGCCGTGCCGGCAATGCCGACGGCCTTTCCCGTCTGACGGTTGCCCGTGTGAACTGCGTCGGCAGTCGAGTCGCCCGAGAGGATCATCGCCTGCCACGGTTGCTGCAGGCCGCTCAACGAGACGAACTGTCCCCGGTTGGCCGCCAGGAGTCGGGTCAAGACGACGTTCGAGAAGTCGGGTTGCATCTTGACGGCCAGTCGCCAGGCTGTGGAGTCGATCCACAAGGCGCCGTTGAGCGGATCTCCAGGCTCTCCAATGTTGATGACGCTTTCAGTGGGAACCGTGATCATCTCGCGGCAGCGGTCGCCGCCGCAGCCCCAGGCGCATAGCCGCTCGCTGAGAAACGAGGCATGCTTGCCGCGCGAGATCCATACCGTGGGACCGCGGTCGACGCCATCGACCGTGTCGGCGCCGACGCCGTGGCTGACGTCGCAGACCGTATCCTCGTGCGCAGCCGCATACCAATACAACGCGCTCCAATCCGTCGGCGGCGCGCGGCGGTCGTCGGCACGAACCAAGACCGAGACGTGCTCGACGTCGAGCGCATGGGCAATGCGGCCACAGTCTCGGCCCCAGAGATGGTAGTAGTGGATCTCCACGAGAGCGCCAGGCCAGCCTGGACCGGGGTTCTCGAATACCTGGCCGTAGATCGTGCCGTTGCGCGCGACGACACGTGGCTCCGGGGAGCCGGGGAGGAACTCGGCTGGCAGGCCGTCGCATTCGCGCGCGCTGATGAGAAACTGCGGCGCGAAGCGTTCGAGGAGCTCCGCTTCGAACGCGTCCGACAGGCCGTCTCGATCCGCGTCGTCAACGACCACCTTGTCGGTCGGCGTGGTCTCGCCGGCGAGAGCCACCCTTGGCTGGGCCGCTGTCCCCAAGAGAAGGGCGACCGCTACAACTGCCGGGCTTCCCGCCACGGTATGAGCCACTCTTGCCACCAATCTCACATTCCCGAGAGGATGCTACTCGATCTCCTGCGCGTGGCCGTGTTCACCG
>JBOGIN010001138.1:0-4979 GCA_050742275.1 Vicinamibacteraceae bacterium | reverse complement strand
AATCATCGTGAAAGAAGACGCGGTACTCGCCCCACGTCTGACGACACTCGATTAATGGGAAGACGCGGCCCAGCAGCGGATGGAAGGGATGCGTGACTCGAAAGGTTTGGGGCGCACCGCTCGTCGGCGGTGCAATTGACGGCTCACGCCAACGGCGCGGCGGAGCGGTTCGTGCGAACCGTTCGCGCAGCGTGTCTCGATGGGCTCCTGGTCCTCACCCCCGAGCCTCTCGAGCATGTCCTTCGTGTCTTCCTTGATCACGACAACGGCCATCGACCTCACCGGGCGTTGGCCCTCCCTCCGCCCCAGCCAATACGTCCACCAGTGCCGGGATGGAGCGGCGCTCGCGTCCAGTGTCGCGAACGACTTGGTGGTGTGATTCACGAGTACGCCCTCGCGGCGTGACCAGATTCATGCACCCTACACCCTCAAGCAGTCGCGTTTCGAGCGCCGTGCGACACGCGTTTGCGGTGGCGTACTGCTGTGGCACCTCGGCATCGAGCGCGCCCACGTCGTCGGCCACTCCTCCGGCGGAGTCATCGCCCTGCGGCTGGCGCTCGACGCGCCGGAGGTCGTCCACTCCCTCATCCTGCTCGAGCCGGCGCTGCTCGACGTCCCAAGCGGAGCTCTGCTCGCCGAAGCGCTCGGATCGGTGCTGGAGCGGTACGGTGCCGGCGACAAGGAGGGCGCGGCCGACAGCTTCCTTCGCTGGGCGATCGGGCCAGACGACCGGGTTTGGCTCGATCGGCTGATCCCAGGCGCGTTCCAGCAGGTGGTCGCCGACGCCGACACCGTCTTTGGCGTCGAGTATCCGTCGATGCAAGAGTGGCACTTCACGCGGGAGGAGGCCCGACGTATCACCCAGCCGGTCCTCGGCGTGCTCGGCGCCGAGAGCGCCTCGATTTGGCGCGGCTGGAATGAGGTTCAGGAGCGGTTGCGTGAATGGCTGCCACAGACCGAGCCGTTCGTGCTCGCGGGCGCGAACCACGCGCTCGAGGAGAGGGATCCCCGCGGCGTCGCCGAGGCCCTGGCGCCGTTCCTCGCCCGCCACCCATGCCGGTGTTCACCTGAACTCCAGCGCAGCTTCCTCTCTCCGTCTGGGAGAGGCTAGTACGGTGGGGGTTTCTCGGCTGGCTCGGGCGCCGCGATCTTCGTCCATGCGTAACATGGCGCTGCACCCGACGCGCTCCGGCCCGCTCGCGCGGGCCTGCGGGTACGCGCGCCGTCGGGTGATATCGTAACGCTGCGCGGCGCGGGTGAGCGCCGACGTTGGGTGGGCGTGTGAACGCAGATAGGAAAGGAAGTGACCGTGCATGGAAGACCGCGCGAGACAGGAATTGATTCGTGTGGCAAATGAATGGGACCGGGCAATGGTCGGGAACGACGCGGAAGCGATCGGGCGGTATATGGCCGAGGACTGGATCATCATCGGCTCCGACGGCAGCGTCGGTGACAAACCGACCTTTCTGCAGCTGGTCAAATCAGGCACACTGCGTCACGATGAGATGACGTCCGAGGACGTGAGAGTCCGCGTTTATGGCGACACTGCTGTGGTCACAGGACGAGGAGTGTCGGGAGGAAAGTACCAAGGGCAGGCGTTCCGCGAAGTAGAGCGCTCGTCCTGCGTCTTTGTCAGACACGAGGGGCAGTGGCGGTGTGTGTTAACACACCTCTCGCGCCTCGCGCAGGAGACGGGTCGATAGGCCGCGCATCTGCCGTGGGGCGCCGGCCAACAACCGTATGCAGGCGACGGCGGGCGGCAGGTGATCCGCATCTCTCGCGCGCGGCGTCGCCCGGCGCGCCTGATGCGGAGAGTGAGATCACACCGGGCGTACGCGTCTGATTGCCTGACGCTTCGACAAATGCCGGAAACGGGAGCGTATGGCGCGGGTCAAAGGCCGGGGCCGCGAAGCGACGTAGAGACTTTGATGCGCGCGATCGCTCCCGCACAAAACCAGTGTATGGTGTGTTGGTCGCGTCAAGGCCGAACGAGCTTTCTCACGAACCGCTGAATCCCCGGAGTGTCGAGGAGCTCGGCGGACTTCACGATATCCGTCGCCAGGCCGTTCCGGAAACGGTTGCCATGCTCGTGGCGAATCAGCCGGTGCGCGTCAGTTCGCGAGAATGCCTGATCTCGTAGCTGGTCACCGGCCGAACCGCGAGTGCCTCCACGGTGGCGACTGCAGCGGTCTTGCCGTCGAGCGTCGTGAACTCGACTTCGAATGCCTTCCTGTCCGCGTAAACGTGAACCACAGTGCCCACGTCCCCCCTTCGAGGCCCTCAGCCGGTACGGGCTCGGTCAGAACGATTCGATCGTGCTCCTTGATCATTGCGAATGTTCACTCCTTGCCAGGATACGCAGGATCATGGGGAGAAGTGTGCCCCAACCGCGCATTTGCCGACAACGCATCCGCGAGCATGCTGGACGCAGAGCCGGTCTCCTCGTTGCGCGCGGAGTAGTCTCAATCGAGATTGATGAGATTCATTGCCTCTCGTCGCTGCGGCGGGTTTCGGCCTATTCGCTCTTTGCCAGCGTTGGTTTCGGGATCCGGCTCAGGAAGCAAGCCGCACCAGCGTGCGGTAACGTTGGTATCGGGCCCCCGCAACCAAACCTTCCAAAATTCCTCGAAAATCCTCACGCCATTCTCAGTGGTTCGTGGTCATTGACGGGCGTTCCCGGCCGCAAATAGTAATGCAGTAGTAATGCAGCGGCGAACGCCGTCCAGGGAGTTCCACGGCGGTCACGGCCATCAATGCGGCCGAAATGTCTGCCCCGTCTCCAAGAGCGTCTTCAATCGCGAAAGAATCCGCGGCCAGCCCTCCGCGTTCTGCGCATACGCCGGATCGTCATCCGCCCACTCATCGTTCGTGACTACAACCTTCACGGCCTCAGTCTCCGGAGTCAGTTCCACCTTCACCCTCGACATCACCGTCCCCTCGCCCATGCCGAACTTGTACTCGAGCAGCTTCGGTGCCTCCACCCTTAGGACCGTCCCGGTCACATAGCGCGTCGGCTTGCCATCCTTACCGGGCCCCGACCAACTCATCGCCCCGCCAGGCTTGAGGTCCACGTCGAAATCTGCGCCCATGAAGATCGTTTGGTTCGCTTCCTTCGACACAAATCCGTTCCAGACCTTCTCGATCGGGGCCGCCATATAGAAAGTAAAACTGAGCGGTGCCTTCGCCATCTCAATCCTCCAGACTCTTCGCAAATCGCGCAGCGCCTTGCAAGGCGTGCAGCAACATCATTATCTGTGCCCGCAAGTCGGACTGTAATCGAAGGGAATCTCGACCTCGGAGTAGCTGCCAGCGGCAGCGATGCGGTCGACGTAACCGTCGAACGTGAGACCACTTGGTACTGTGGTCACAGAGGACGGGCACCAGCAGGAACGGGTTCGGCGCGCAGGCTCTCAGCGACGACGTCGAGCACGGCAATGATCTGCTCCTGATCCGGCTTGGCGCCGAAGACGCGAAGGCGGACAACTCCCTGCCAGGACTTCGCCGTCGGGGTCAGTACTGGATTGGCGACCCTCCGGGAAAGTCGGTGCGAATGCGGCCGCGCACGACCTGCGTGTCGTTGGTGACGTAGAGGTACCGGCCGGGCCCGAAGGCGCAGTTCGAGACGCGGCCCGCGATTGGGGCGAAGCCGATGTGTTCGCCCTTCGGTGAGAAGACGTAGATCCCGCCGCGACCGCTCGTCCAGATGTTGCCGACCGAGTCGGCTTTCATGCCGTCACCGCGCGCGCCCCCGACGCTTTCGCTGGCGACGAACTGCCGCTGGCCGGTCGGCATGCCGGACGCATCGAGATCGATGGCCACCCAGCCCGAATTGTCCGTGGCGTAGAGAATCCGGTTGTCCGGCGACAACGCAATGCCGTTCGGAGACAGTTTGTCGGTAATCAGGAGCACCTGATTGTCCGGGGTCACGCGGAAGACGCCGGTGTAGGTCAACTCCCGAAGGGGTGACTTCTGCACGCCCGCTAGGCCGAAGGGAGGATCGGTGAAGTACACGGCGCCGTTCCGGGCGACCACGAGATCGTTCGGGCTGTTGAAGCGTTTCCCTTGGTAGGACTCGGCGAACACCACCTTCTGACGCGTGGCGAGGTCCACCCGCGCCAGTGCTCGAGTTCCGCTGTCGGCGATCAGCAATCCACCACGGCCCACTGCCAAGCCGTTCGAGCCGGCCTCGCGGAGCGAGACGGGAATCGGAAGCCTTGGTAGCCGGACGGGGCCAGGAACACGGTGGTCCGCTTGCCATCCCAGCTGTAGATGGCGTTGCCGGGCACGTCCGAGAAGAGCAGGTGTCCGCCCTCGCCGCCCACCCACACGGGACCTTCAGTCCAAATGTAGCCCGTCGCGATGACGTCGACTCCGCCTTCCAGTGGATTGGCGATGCCGGGGAAAGACACGGGCGACGCCGGCGCCTGGGCCGCCGCGCTCCACACACTTCCGGCACCAAGCACCAGCGAACTTCCCGCCGCGCGCAGGAAAGACCGTCGATCTGTCTCCATCCGTCTACCTCTAGCGAATCTCCGCGAGTATAACGGATGGACGGCCGCTTCGCTGGCTTCGCCAAGGGTAGCGATCCGCCATCAATGCCTCTCCGTTCGGTCTACGCGGCCTGTCGCAGTGCTTGGATCCGGAGCAGCAGAATCCTTACGTGGTTCCAACTGGCGAATTGCGGCTCACTACTTCCCTAGAAAACGGCCAGGCGAACGATCAACGATTAATGCAGTGTCAGCGTCATTGACCGGAAGTCGATCGTGACCTCGGTTGCCTGGCTTAACACATCCATTCCGAGGAGTCCGTGGAAGCGATCATCCCCGACCGGTTTCGCGAACAGCTTTCCTTCTGGGAGAGTTGTGTCCTTGCCTCCGACCTTGAGCTGCAGACCAGGGATGACGACAACGTTGCGATCCGCGGCGCCTCCGATTTGCGTCACTCGCGCTGAGCCCTTACGACCCCGTTCGCTCACGAGT
>JBOGIN010001137.1:0-3179 GCA_050742275.1 Vicinamibacteraceae bacterium | reverse complement strand
GCAAGGTCGTGGGCTCGGTGAGTCGGAAGACGGCCTTCGTGGTGGTCGGCGGCTCGCCCGGCAGCAAGCTGGACAAGGCCCGCGAGCTCGGCATCAGCTCGCTCGACGAAGGAGCGTTCCTCACGCTGCTTCGCGAGGACAATCGACCGTTGCAGTGAGCGCTGGGCATAGAGCATGAAGCCACGGATCCTGGTCATCGACGATGAAGCGGCCATCCGCGACATGATGCGGATGATCCTCGAATACGAAGGCTACGACTGCCTCGTGGCGGCCACCGGTCAAGAGGCGCTCGGGCAGATGGAGCGCGCCGCGCCCGATCTCCTGTTCCTCGACATCAAGATGCCGGGGATGGATGGGCTCGAGGTGCTCAGTCGGATCCGCGGTCTGGACGAGGGTGTGCCCGTGGTGATGATCTCCGGCCACGCGACAATCAGCGATGCGGTGGCGGCCACCAAGCTCGGGGCGTTCGACTTCATCGAGAAGCCGCTCGCCAGCGAGCGCGTTCTCGTCACCGTGCGAAACGCCATCGATGCCAGCCGTCTCAAGACCGAGGTTGGGCGGTTGCGCCAGGACGCCGACGCCAAGTATCGAATCGCGGGTGAGAGTCCAGCGCTCAAGCGCGTCCTGGACGATGTCGCGCGTGCTGCGCCGACCAATGCCACGGTTCTCATCCTCGGGGAGAGCGGCGTCGGCAAAGAGCTCGTTGCCCGGGCCATTCATCGCAACAGCCAGCGTGCGAAGGAACGCTTCGTCCAGGTCAACTGTGCGGCGATCCCGGAAGAGCTCATCGAATCGGAGCTGTTCGGCCACGAGAAGGGCTCGTTCACCGGGGCGTCCGACAAGCAGCTCGGAAAGTTCGAGCAGGCGGATCGCGGAACGATCTTCCTGGACGAGGTCGGCGACATGAGCCCCAAGACGCAGGCCAAGGTGCTGCGCGTCCTGCAGGAGGGCGAGGTCGAGCGAATCGGCTCCGCCAAGACGTTCAAGGTCGACGTGCGCGTGATTGCCGCAACGAACAAGCTGCTCGAAGAGGAGATTGCGAAAGGTGCATTTCGCGAAGACCTCTACTTTCGGCTGAGCGTCATCCCCATCTCGGTGCCACCGCTCCGCGAGCGTGCGGAGGACATCCCGGCGCTCGTCCGCCACTTCATGGATCTGTTCGCGCGCGAAGGTGCGAGCTTTCAGGCCAAGCGCTTCACGCCGGCCGCCATGGCGCTCCTGCAGCAACAGCGCTGGAAGGGGAACATCCGGGAGCTGCGAAACACCATCGAGCGTGCCCTGATCATGTCGCGCGGCGAGAGCATCGATGAGACGGAGCTCAGAGAGATCCTCAGGCTGGAGACACGGCTCGGTCCTGCGCCCGCGCCGCCGCCGCCATCCAGCGGTATGGTGCGCACGCCGGCCGCCGCCGCAGGCGGCTTCTCCGAGCCGGATCGCGCGGCGCCCCGGCCCGCAGCCGCATCAACCGAGGAGCCGGCGCGAGACAGGTCGAGCGCGGTGGAGGGCATGCCGCCCGCGACGGAGCCGTCACGTCCGTCGACGCTCAAGGAGTTCAAGGAGCAGGCGGAGCGTGCGTTTCTGGTCGAACGCCTCCGCGACAACAACTGGAACATCTCCAAGACCGCCGAGGTCATTGGCACACCCCGCAGCAATCTCTACAAGAAGCTCGAGCAGTATCAAATCAGCCAGGAACGCGACGGCTAACCCACACACTCCATGCATCGCATCCTGATTCCCGTTGCTCTCGTTGTCTCCCTGATTTCCGGAAGCGCACGCACGATTTCAACGCCGGATGGCTGAAGCGCGCGCGAGCCGTAGACGAAGAGACGCTCGACGAGCGGGCACGTCTGAGCCACGAGGTCTTCGTGCGGCGGCTGGAGCTCGAGCTCGAGGCGGAGCGCTTTCCCGACTGGATGCGGCCGGTCAATCAGTTCTCCAGCTTGGCCAGCCTGGCGGTGCAGCTGGGCTCTGGCACGGGCGCCCAGCCGTTCAAGACCGTGGACGATTACGAGGACTGGCTCCAGCGCGCTCAGCGGCTGCCCGTGTTGTTCGACCAGGCGATCGCGAACATGCGCCTCGGGCTCGCGCGCGGTGTGGTGCAGCCCAAGGTCTTAATGCAAAAGGTGCTGCCGCAGCTCGATGCGGTCGTCGCAGGACGACCGGAAGACACGGACTTCTGGGGGCCCATCGAGCGCATGCCGCGAGGGTTCGGCGAGGCCGACAGGAAGCGTCTCACGGCAGCCTATCGCGCGATGATCGGTGAGCAGCTGGTTCCGGCCTATCACCGCCTCCGTCGTTTCATTGCAGACGAGTATCTTCCCGGCTGTCGCGACACCGTGGCGCTGTCAGCGCTTCCGGACGGCGACGCCTGGTACGCCTTCAATGCCAAGCGGTCGACCACCACCGATCTCACACCTGCCGAGATCCACCGAATTGGCCTGAAGGAGGTCTCGCGGATTCACGGTGAAATGACGAAGGTCATGCAGCAGGGCGGCTTCAAGGGCGATCTCAGGGCCTTCTTCGAGTTCGTGACCACCGACCGGCGGTTTCGGTTCGCGAGCGAGGAGGCGCTGCTGAAGGCGTACAACGGCCTGCGGGCGAGCGTGGAGGCCGGCGTGCCGCGGTTGTTCTCCCTGACGCCGAAGGCGTCGTTCGAGATCCGTCCGGTCGAGCCGTTTCGTGCCGCCTCGGCAGCCGGCGGCGAATATCAGCAGCCCAGCGAGGACGGCTCGCGCCCGGGCATCTTCTACGTCAACACCTACGACCTGCCGACGCGGAAGACGTGGGACATGGAGAGTCTCTTCCTACACGAGGCGGTTCCGGGCCACCACTTCCAGATCGCGCTGCAACAGGAGCTGAAGGACCTGCCGCGGTTCCGCCGCTTTGGAATCGAGACCGCGTTTGTCGAGGGCTGGGGGTTGTACGCCGAGTCGCTTGGTCGGGCGCTGGGCGTTTACACGGATCCGTATCAGTACTTCGGCCGTTTGCAGGCGGAGCTCTGGCGCGCCATTCGGCTCGTTGTCGATACCGGCTTGCACGATCAGGACTGGACGCGTGAGCGGGTGATCGCCTACATGATCGACAACTCGGCAACGAGCAAGACGCAGGCCGTTGCCGAGGCGGAGCGCTACATCGCCATCCCTGGGCAGGCGCTCGCCTACAAGATCGGCGAGCTCGAG
>JBOGIN010001136.1:0-6100 GCA_050742275.1 Vicinamibacteraceae bacterium | reverse complement strand
ACCCGATGGCGTGGCGGATGCGTTGGATACGAGTGATTGAGGGCAATACCGTTCACGGAGTACGTAGCGAGAGGCCTTTAGCGCGTGTGAATAGATTCGTGGGGTCCGCCTTTAGGCGGACCTCCATGGCCGATAGGGCCCGAACTCGCGCCGTCATGGGCCGCCTAAAGGCGGCCCGTACGTGAATTCTTCACAGGCTCGTTAGGCCCCTCGCCGCGCGGCCTGAAGGGCGCACGCTACGTGCGAATAGCGTTACGTGAACAGCATTGTGATTAAGGGAGAAGAATCATGGTGGTCGTCATGCAAGAGCGAGCGAGCGAAGATCAGGTCCAGAAGGTCATTGCGCAACTGGTCGAGATGGGCTACGACGTGCACCGATCGACCGGTGCGCTGCGCACGGTAATCGGCGCGGTCGGGAACAATCGCAAGGCGGATCCGCGGCTCGTCGAGATGCTCGACGGCGTGCATGAAGTGCTGCGGATCACCGAGCCGTACAAGTTGGCGAGCCGGACGTTCAGGCCCGAGAACTCGATCATCAACGTCGGCGACATCCGCATCGGCGGCGACGAGGTGGTCGTGATGGCGGGGCCCTGTTCGGCGGAGAACGAGCAACAGGTCATGTCGACGGCGGCCGCGGTCAAGCGCGGCGGCGGCAAGATCCTCCGCGGCGGTGCGTTCAAGCCGCGCACGTCTCCCTACAGCTTCCAGGGCCTCGGCGAAGAGGGACTGCGACTGCTGCGCGCGGCGGCGAACGAGCATGATCTGCAGCTCGTCTCAGAGGTCATGGACGCGAGTCAGATCGCGCTCCTCGAGCGCTACGTGGATATCTATCAGGTCGGTGCGCGCAATATGCAGAACTTCACGCTTCTGCGCGAGCTCGGTCGCGTCCGGAAGCCGGTGCTGCTCAAGCGCGGCATCTCGGCCACGATCGAAGAGCTGCTGCTCTCGGCGGAGTACGTGCTCGCCGGTGGCAACATGGAGGTGATCCTCTGCGAGCGGGGCATCCGCACCTTCGAGAGCTACACGCGGAACACGCTCGACATTTCGGCGATTCCGGTCGTGAAGAAGCTGAGCCACCTGCCCATCTTCGTGGATCCGAGTCACGGCACGGGACGGCGGGACAAGGTGGCGCCCATGGCGCGCGCCGCCGTGGCTGCAGGCGCCGATGGCCTGCTGATCGAGGTGC
Organism: Vicinamibacteraceae bacterium; assembly: GCA_050742275.1. Lineage (GTDB taxonomy): Bacteria > Acidobacteriota > Vicinamibacteria > Vicinamibacterales > Vicinamibacteraceae > WHTT01. Next base: position 4,914 of record JBOGIN010001136.1, on the reverse strand, counting down.
ATTGCGATCCCGATCACGCGCTGAGCGACGGTGCGCAGTCGCTCTATCCCACGCAGTTCGATCGCTTGATGGCAGAGCTCCGGATCATCGCGCCAGCCATTGGGCGCAGCATCTGCTTGGAGCCGGTCGCCCGGCGTGGCTGGGGGCAGTGAGGCGCGCAGCTCGAGGTTCGAGGTTCAAGGTTTAGGGTTCGAGGCTCCTGGGCACGATGTTTCGCCGCCTTGCGATCGTGGGGTTCGGCCTGATTGGCGGATCGCTCGGCTTGGCCGTGCGCCGTGCCTGGCCTGACTGCGAGATCGTGGCGATCGAACGCGCCGGTGCCGCCGATATGGCGGCAGCAGGGCGCGCCGGCTTCCAGGTGGCGTACGATTTGGCCGCGGTCGCTGGCGCCGATGTCGTCGTGCTCGCAACGCCTGTCACCCAGAACATCGCGCTGCTCGAACCGTTGACCGCTCATCTGTCGAAACACGCGGTGGTCACCGACGTTGGCAGCACGAAGCGTGCGATCCTCACCGCAGCGCAGGCATTGGACCGGCCGTACGCGTTCGTCGGCGGCCATCCACTCGCCGGCGATGCGCCAGGCGGCTTCGATCGTGCGCGTGCCGACCTCTTCGCGGGCAAGCCCTGGCTGTTGACGCCACTGCCCGGTGAGGCCCAGAGCCCGGCCGTGTCGTCCATGGCAGCCTTGGCTGCCGGCATCGATGCCTACCCCCGGCTGGTGGATGCGCAGGAGCACGATCGGTTGATGGCGTACGTCAGCCATCTCCCACAACTCGTAGCAAGTGCCCTGATGCACACGATCGGCTCTGCGCTCGGTGGCACCCACGACCTGGCATTGTCGGGCAACGGCTTGCTCGACACCACACGGCTCGCCGCCAGCCCCGCCTCGGTGTGGATCGACATCTTGCAAACGAACGCGGACGAGATCGGCCGCGCGGTCGAGGCGTTCGTGCGGGCGGTGACCGGCGCCCATCCCGAGAGCGCCGACTCGTCGGCGTTGCGCGCGCTGCTCGAGAGCGGCAACGACTGGCGGCGCACGCTCGAATCCCGTATTGCCTTCCAGGCCAGTGCGCCCAGCGCCCTTCAACAGGCGCAGGCCGCAGGCGCGCCTGCGCTTGCCCGCGGCACGGCGGGCCGCAGGCGGGTAGTGGCAACGCGCTTCTATCTCGAAATGACGTCGCCTGACGCTCTCACGCCGGCGGAGCTGAGCGACGCGTCGGCATGCGTGGAGCAGGCACGCGAAACCCCACCGTCGTTCTACCGCTACTTGTATCGCGAGGTCGGCAGGCCATACCACTGGCGCGAGCGCTACGACTGGGATGACGAGGAGATCCGCCGCCACCTGACGCAGCCGGGACTCGAGCTGTGGGTCCTGCGGGTCGGGGGAGCGCCTGCGGGATTCTTCGAGCTGAGGGCCGCGGACGATGGCAGCAGCGAGATTGCGTACTTCGGGCTGCTCGATGAATTCATCGGCCGCGGCTACGGGAAGGGCTTGCTCACGGCCGCGGCGAAGACGGCATGGGCGGCCGGGGCGCGTCGCGTGTGGCTGCATACCTGTTCGCTCGACCACCCGGCTGCGCTCCACAACTACTTCGGCCGAGGCTTCACGTTGTATCACCAGGAGGAGTACGAGACCTGGTTGCCGGAATGAGCATGTCGCACGTCGAGACGAGGGACGTGGAACCGCGCTTGTGCGTAGCGCGCCAGGTGGTCGAACGAATCACAGATCACGCGAGACGCGAGTGGCCGAACGAATGCTGCGGCCTGCTCCTCGGCACGGACGAGCGCATAGACGAGGCGGTTCCAGCCCGCAATCTCCACGCGTCGTCATCGCGCTTCCTCGTCGATCCGGTGGATCATTTGGCGGCGGTTCGGCGGGCGCGAGCGACGGCGCGTCGGATCGTTGGCGCATATCATTCGCACCCCCGCACACCGCCGGTGCCATCGGCGCGCGACCTCGAAGAAGCCACCTACACCGAGTTCGTGTATATGATTTGCGGTCCCGTGCGACCAGCCGACCGTGACCCCGTTCCGTTGCGGGCATGGCGCCTCGTCAACGAGAGGCCTGCGAGCTTCGCAGAGGTTCCATTCGTCGTTGTCGGCTAGCTCTTGGTTCTCGCTTCCGTGTTCTTGGTGCTTGCTGCGCGTATTGCCCGATGCCAGGGGCACCAAGAACCAAAGAACTAGAACCAAGAACAAAGGTGGTGGTTATAATCGGGGCGCATGTCCAGTCAGACAGGCCTCTTGCTGTCGGTGACGGCCGAGGGGCCAGACCTCGTCAATACGGACCTCATTGTCGTTCCCCTGTTTGTCGACGACCCAGGCGCCGACCTCGGCCGGTGGAGCCGTGCGACCGGTGGGGAGCTCGCACGGCTGCGGGAGAGCCGAGAAGCACGAGGCAAGCTGTACGAGACGCATTGGCTGCACGTCGACGACGCCAACTGGCGCTGCCGCCGCCTGCTGGTGATTGGCGCCGGCCCGTGGAAGGAGCTCACGCTCGAGCGCGCGAGGCGTCTCGCAATGGCAGCGGGCCTGCTCGCGCGCAAGCAGCGGATCGGCCGGCTCGCCTTGGTGCAACGCGGACCGCTCGATCGACAGGCCTCTGCTCAGGCGCTCGCGGAGGGGCTCGTGCTCGCGAGCTTTCAGACGGATCCCTACAAGACGCGTGAGCGGGATCAGGGCCCGCTGCGCGAGGCCGCCATCATCACAGAGGGCGAGGACCAGAGCATCACGGCGGCTGCCAACCGCGGTCTCGTGCTTGGCGAGGCCACCAATCTCGCGCGGACACTCTCGAACGAGCCGTCCAATCTGCTGACGCCGCGCAGCTTCGCCGAGCGCGCACACGAGCTTCTGTCGACCACCGGCCTCACGATCGACGTGCTCGATCAGACGCGCATACAAGAGCTCGGGATGGGGCTCGTGGCCGGCGTGTCGCAAGGAAGCGTCGAGCCGCCATGTGTGCTGACCGTGAGATACACCCCGCCGCGCGCCGCGAGCGATGCCGTGCTCGGGTTGGTAGGGAAGGGAGTCACTTTTGATACGGGTGGTATCTCGATCAAGCCAGCCGATGGCATGGACAAGATGAAGCACGACATGACCGGCGGCGCGTCGGTGCTTGCGGCGCTTCACGCCGTGGCGCGCCTTCGTCCCCCCGTATCGGTCATCGGCGTGATCCCGGCTACCGAGAACATGGTCGGCGGGCGCGCCATCAAGCCGGGCGACGTGCTGCGAAGCGCGAGCGGCAAGACCGTCGAGGTCTTGAACACGGATGCCGAAGGTCGGCTGATTCTCGCAGATGCGCTGTGGTACGCACGCGAGCTGGGCGCCACGCACCTGGTCGACGTGGCCACGCTCACTGGCGCCTGCGTTGTCGCCCTCGGTCGCACGACGAGTGGCTTGTTTGGACAGCCGACCTCGTGGCTCGAGATCGTTCGGGAGTGCGGCGACCGCGCGGGTGACCGCTCATGGCCCATGCCGTTGTTCGACGACTACGCCGAGCTGCTCGACAGCGAGATTGCCGACCTCCAGAACATCGGAGGACGAGCGGCGGGAGCGATTACGGCAGCAGCCTTTCTGAAGGAGTTCACAGGCGGGCTCCCGTGGGCGCATCTGGACATCGCCGGCACGGCCTGGGCCGACGAAGCGACGCCCTATCAGCCGAAGGGCGCGACCGGCGTCTCGGTCCGGACGCTGGCGGAGCTGACGTTTACCAGCGATCGCTGGTAGCGGCCCTCACAGGTTGAGGCGAACGAACTCGGTCTCCGGATTGCCGCCGCCGCGGCTGTCCCGCCAGCGCTTCACGCGGACCACGATGAAGCCCACTATCGCCCCGGTGACGAGCGCCCCAACCAAGAGCAGGCCAGCCAGGCCGAACGACCCTATCAAGACGTCGGCTGCTCCGGTCTGCGCGCTTGGCGGCGGCACCTCTTTGACCATGATGGGGGTATGCGGCTGTCCACCCATACCCTTATTATCGCCGAACCGCTTGCGTTTATCAGCCGTCAGCTGAGCGCTATTGTTCGGCCACCGTGCCGGTCGACTTCAGCGACCGCTGATACTGCAAGACGGCATCGAAGAGCGAGCGGGCGAGTCGCTCGCGGTGGGTGGACGTCTTGAGCAGCCCCGCCTCGTCACGATTGCTGACGAAGGCGATCTCGGCCAGGACGCTGGGCATATTCGCCCCGATCAGCACGACGAACGGGGCGCGCTTCACGCCACGATCCTCTACCTCGTGATCCGCAACGCGAACACCGCTTACCAGCGAGGCTTGGACCATTCTGGCGAGATCGCGCGACTCGTCGAGCTTGTTGTTCAGCGCGATGGCCTCCACGATGTTGGGCAGGTTCTGCATCCTCTGTGCGGAGGTCGCGTTCTCGCGCGCCGCGACTTCCTCGGCATCCTTGTCGGACGCGAAGTCCAGCACGTAGGTCTCGATGCCGCGGGCGCTCCGGTTGCGGCTCGCGTTCGCGTGAATCGACAGGAAGAGGTCGGCCTTGTGCTGGTTCGCCATCTCGGTGCGTTCTTCGAGTGGGATGAACACGTCGGTGCGCCGCGTCAACACGACGTCCACCCCGCGCTGCTTCAGCAATTGTTCCAGGCGAAGCGCGACGTCGAGCACCAGCTCCGACTCGACCACACCATTCGATCTCGTGCCTGGGTCGTGACCGCCGTGGCCCGGGTCGATGACCACACGCGCGATGCCGAGCCCGAGCTGCCGGGACATCGAGAAGCGTCCGCTGCCGTTGACTTCCGGCACCTTCGGCGCTTCCAGGGCGATCAAGGGGGACGCATCGCGGGTGGTAGGAAGCGTTGGGCTCTCGGTCGTTGTCGACGAAGAATCTGGAGTCTCGGCTGCTTCTTCCGGGCCGCCGTCCGTCGTTCCGGGCGTGTCGGCCGGCACCGAATCCGGTGAGG
>JBOGIN010001135.1:0-2519 GCA_050742275.1 Vicinamibacteraceae bacterium | reverse complement strand
TCCCTCGGGTGCTCTGGGTCAGCGATCCCAAGATCACCGCAGAACTGGATCGACGCGGCTGGCTGCTGCCAACGCTGTTTCCTGGCCCAATGCCGGCAGAGGCGTATCGCTCCGCCATCTCCGGCACCGTGAAGCCCACGGGCCGCGCGACCGTGGCCGTGTCGGCACGCGTCAAGCACGATGGAGAGGCGTCTCCTTGGGCCCAACCCTCTCCGACGTTCGGCGCCCGCGGGACCGTGCAGCTTTCATTACGGACCGTCGCAACGGCCGGCGTGGCCAAGGGCGGTCCCGAAGTGCGCGTCCCGTTGGGGCGTCACGTCTTACCGGGAGAGACGGTAGAGATCACCGCGGAGGTGCCGCTGCCGCCGCTGAACGGCCCCACGCTCTGTGGCCGTCGAATCGATGTGGCCGTCAGGCTCCAACTCGTCCAAGCCGGAGTCGTCTGGTTTGCCGCCCGGGGTGACAGAGGCGTAGACCTCAATGGGATGGCGCTTGTCGAGTGCTCTGAGTGATGAAGTCCCGCAGGTGTGCCGGCCGCGTGCGCACCTCGCCAGCACCGCAGCCGATCAGTGATGCGTGTGGGTATCGACGGACGAGCGTTTCGATCTCCGGCGTTCGGCGTGCGGCGCTACGTGTGGGAGCTGACCCGGGCGCTGACCTTCTTTGGTCCGGCCGTAGAGGTCGTGGCGATTGGCAGCGATCCCACGGATCCACTGCCACGCGGCATCCAGCGGGCTGGTGAGCTCCCATCCCCCCCGACCAACTTCGGCCGCCACGTGTTCGGCTTGCCGATCGCCGTCGCGCGACGTGGGCTCGACGTGTTCCATGCGCCGGCGTACACCGCTCCATGCTGGGGGCAGGTGCCAATCGTCCTCTCGCTCCACGACGTCAGCTACGCGCGGCATCCTGAATGGTACCCATATCGCCGGGACCGGTTGCGCCGCGCATTCTACGCATGGAGCGCAAGGCGGGCACGTCTCATCTTGACCGACTCGGAGTTCTCCCGTCGCGAGATCGTGGCCGCGTACGGCATCCGCGAAGAGCGGATCCGCGTCATCCCCCTGGGGGTCGCTGCCGCCTTCTCACCCGGTGTGACGGATCACGACGACTGGCACGCATCGGTTCGAGAACAGCCGTACGTTCTGCACGTCGGCGACCTACACGAGCGGCGCAACGCGCTCAATCTGGTTCGGGCGGTGGCGATGGTCAGCCAGCGGCAACCCTCAGCGACATCTCCGCGCCTCATTCTCGCAGGCACCGATCGTGGCTCGGGCGACGCGCTTCGGCGCGAAGCCAAGGCGTTGCACCTGGACAACGTGCTCGACATGACGGGCGCCGTATCCGAAGACCACCTTCTGGCTCTCTATCGTGGTGCGAGTGTTCTCGTCTGCGCGTCCCGTTACGAGGGGTTCGGGTTTCCCGTCCTCGAAGCCATGGCTTGCGGCGTTCCTGTGATCGCGGCGCGCGCGGGCGCGCTGCCCGAGGTCACCGGCGACGCAGCGGTCTTGATCGATCCCGATGACGTCCCAGCGCTGGCAGACGCGATCGAGGCGCTTCTCTGGAACCGGGATCGAGCCGTCGCCTTGCGGCAAGCGGGATTGCAGCGGGCTCGGCAATTCACGTGGCGTCATACCGCCGAAGCGACGCTAGAGGCGTACCGCGCCTGCGCGGATCGTGAGCGTGCTCGATAGTGTCTGACGCGCGGTCTAAAGACCGCGCGCTACATACCCTTTCGGCTCCACGCCATGACTTCTGTCGCTCTGCTCATTTTCGGGCTGCCACGAGATCGAACGGCTTTTCCTTCAACTTGATACCCAGCCAGCCAGGCTCCATTCGGCGCCAGAGCTCCCGACAGGACACGCGCCGCAGACGCTGGCGCGCGCGACGCTTGGGGAGCAGTCCAGCCACACCGACCAGCGCCGCCCATTTCGCGCCCAGAAACGTCCCCAGAGCGCCGGCGCGCGCGAAGTGCACCGCTGCGGCCAGCTCGTACAGCGCGTGGCTAGGCAAGGAGCGCAACAGCAGTGGCCACGGGGTGTTCTTCCAGTAGACCCATTCGAGGTTTCGCTGGCCCAGGAAGATCGCCTGTCGGCTGAGACGGCCGAGCGAGGCGCTGCCCGCATGCCGGACGATCGCCCGCGGCGCGTACACGCATCGCTCACCTGCGAGCTGGATGCCGTAGGAGAGGTCGACGTCCTCGAACGTCATGAAGAATGCTTCGTCGAAGCCACCCAACGTCTCGAACAGATCCCGGCGAATCATGCAGGCGGCTCCGCACGCTCCAAACACCTCGCCGCCATCGCCCCACCGCGCGCGCTCGTCTCCGTGGCCCCGCTTGAACGCTCCCCCGGCGCGCAGGTAGCCATCTCCTGCGCTGTCGATGATGCGTGGATCATCCATGTACACGATGCGGGACGTGACGGCGCCAACGTCGGGACGACTGCTCGCCGCCTCGACAAGCCGGTCGAGCCAATCTGGCTCGACCTCCGTATCGTTGTTGAGAAAGGCTAGCCAGGTCC
>JBOGIN010001134.1:0-1906 GCA_050742275.1 Vicinamibacteraceae bacterium | reverse complement strand
CGGCGCGCTGTCTCGAAGGTCGTGAGGTTACGGTAACGGTCGATCTCGGCGCTGGCGGGCACGAAGAAGCCACGCTGTGGACCTGTGACCTCAGCGAGGAATACGTGCGAATCAACTCTGAATATCGAACGTGAGGAGCGTCCGACATGCGTCCCGTATCAGTGTCTACATCACGCACCGTTCCCTTCCGCACCCGCGTGGCCAAGGCGTCCGCGCGACCGCCCGTCGTCCGCCTGGCGCGGAAGGACTTCATGTCGGTGCTGGATCTCGACCCGGATGCGCTCGAGGCCGGCTTGCGCCTCGCGGCGCACTTGAAGCGAGAGCGGCGAGTCGCGCGTCGTGTGGCTTCCACACAGGGACTCGCGGGTCATCACGTCGCGCTCCTGTTCGAGAAGCCGTCCCTCCGTACTCGGTCGACGTTCGAGATCGCGGTGCGAGAGCTTGGCGGCGACGCGATCTGCCTGGGGCAGGAGGTCGCCTTCGGCGGACGTGAAGACGAGGCAGACGTCGCGCGGAATCTGGAGCGCTGGGTCTCGGCGCTCGTGGTGCGGACGTTCGCGCAGGACCGGCTCGTTGCATTTGCCGCTGCGGCGCCTCGCCTCCACGTTGTCAACGCCCTGACAGACGAGGAACATCCCTGCCAGGCGCTGGCCGATGTACTGACGCTCCGCGAGCATCTCGGGGATGTGCGTGGCCGCACGGTGGCGTTCGTCGGCGACGGCAACAACGTCGCCACCTCGCTGACGCATGCCGCCGTCATGCTTGGGGTGCACGTCCACGTTGCCTCGCCGAAAGGATATGAGCTGCCAGACCGGGTGCTCCGCGAAGCCGCGGGCGTCGCGCGCTTCGGCGCCGACGTGCGTTGCTTCCGTGATCCGCAGGAGGCCGTGCGCGGCGCCGCCGCCGTGTATACCGACACCTGGACCTCCATGGGCCAGGAAGCGGAGACGGAGGAGCGTGCGCGCGTGTTTGCACCCTACCAGGTCAATGCGGCGTTGATGGCCAAGGCGGGTCCCGATGCGCTGTTCATGCACTGCCTGCCGGCGCATCGGGGCGAAGAGGTGACCGACGAGGTCATCGACGGACCGGCTTCGGTGGTTTTCGATCAGGCCGAGAATCGCCTGCACGTGCAGAAGGCGCTGCTCCTGATGCTACTGGCGTAGAACTTTGGTGCAATGCTGTTGGCGTCCCTGTGGCGCGTAGCGCGCGGCCTGAAGGCCGCGCGGTCGAGGGGCCTAAAGGCCCCTCGCTACGTGCCGAACATCGAGCTCATGCGAGCTCACGACCGCGGGTCTCGGGAATGACGAGCCAGAAGAGCGATGCGGCTACGAACGCTGTCGCGGTCAGCAGGAACGCCGGCGCGAACCCGTGCGTCTGAGAAAGCGACCCCACGGCAAATGGCGCAACGGCCGATGCGACCCGACCGAGGTTGTAGGTAAAACCCAGCGCCGTCGCGCGCATCGAGGTGGGATAGATTTCGGCCGCCACGGCACCAAAGCCGCTGAAGTATCCGGTGCCAAAAAAGGCAACGAAGGGACCGAGCAGGAGCAAGACCGGCAGCGAACGTGTCATCGCATAGAGCGACATGAGCGCTGCCGCGGCGAGCAGGTACGTCACATATGTACGCCGGCGCCCGATCCGGTCGCTGACGTATCCAAACGTCACGTAGCCGAACCACATCCCCACCTGCATCACCACGACGAAGAGGCTCATCGTCTCGGTGGCCAGCCCCACGCCACCCTCGTCCGCCCCCAGTGATAGATACGCTGGAATCCAGAGGTTGAACCCCCACCAGGCAAACAGGGTGCAGGCGTTCATGAGCGTCAAGGCGAGCGTCAGCCGCAGCAGCGGAGGGCGAAGGAAGGCAAAGGGACCGGGGGAAACGGGGACAGCCCCCGTTTTCGGC
>JBOGIN010001133.1:0-2337 GCA_050742275.1 Vicinamibacteraceae bacterium | reverse complement strand
GCACGGGGCTGGCGGCGTTCGCCACCGCCGCGGCCTGCCTGCTCGCGATGGGCCTGGTCGCGCCGGAGCAACTGCAACACTCGAACGCGCCGTTCGCCGACGCGGCGCGCGTGGTGTGGGGGGAGACCGGCGCCTGGATCATGGCCGCCACCGGCGTCATCAGCTGTTTCGGCGCGCTCAACGGCTGGATTCTGCTGCAAGGCCAGCTGCCGCAGGCGATGGCGCGCGACGGTCTGTTCATTCCCGCCGCCGCCAACGAGAACGCGCGCGGCGCCCCGGCGTTCGCGCTGGTGCTCGGAAGCCTGCTGGCCTCGGCCGTCGTGACGCTGAACTACACGCGCAGCATGGTCGGCATGTTCACGTTCCTGGCGCTGATGGCGACGCTCGCGACGCTGGTGCCGTTCGTCTTCTGCACGATGGCGGGCCTGCGCCTGCTGAGCTCCGAGCGAGGCGTGCCGCTGACCAAAGCCCGCATCGCCGTGCTGCTCGCCGCGTTCGCCTACGCCCTGTGGGCAATCGCCGGCGCCGGCATGGAGACGGTCTACTGGGGCTTCTTGCTGCTGCTGTCCGGCGTGCCGGTGTACGTCTGGCTGCGGCGGGACCCCTGAAGAGCGTCTGCCACGCCGAAGGGCATCGTGAGCGCCCCACGAACTGACCCGACATCGTTGATCTAGACTGTCTGAGTCGCGACGGTTTCTCCGCATGGTCTTCAGCTCGTACCTTTTCCTCTTCTACTTTCTACCCCTGTGCCTGGCGCTCTACTACGCGTCGCCACGCCGCGTGAAGCACCTGACGCTCACGTTGGCCAGCTACGTCTTCTATGGCTGGGCCAATCCGCTGTTCACGGTTCTGCTGCTGACCTCGACGGCGATCGACTACGTCGGGGGGCTCGTCATCGAGCGTGAGCACAATCGCAGCGCACACCCGCCGAACGAGAGCGATGGTCCGCGGGGCGCAGGACGGCCCGCGGCCACGCCCGTTGCGCGCCTCGCCCTCGTGGTTTCCCTGAGCGCCAACCTCGGCCTCCTGAGCTTCTTCAAGTACTTCAACCTGGGCGCCGAGAGCTATGACACGCTCGTGGAGTGGATCGGCCTGCCATGGCTGCAGCTGGACACGGCGCTGCGCGTGACCCTGCCGCTCGGCATCAGCTTCTACACGTTCCAGTCGATGAGCTACACGATCGACGTGTACCGCGGACGGGTGTCCGCCATCCGCAGCTTCATCGACTTCGCGTGCTTCGTCTCGATGTTCCCGCAGCTCGTGGCGGGGCCAATCATCCGGTTTGCGGAGGTGGCGGACCAGCTTCGCACCCGCACCCACACCGCCACGAAGTTTGCGCGCGGCGTCGCGTTCTTTTCGCTGGGACTGGCAAAGAAGGTGCTCCTGGCCAATCCGTGCGGCAAGGTGGCAGACCTGGCGTTCGAGGCCGGATCGCTCGGCACGCTCGACGCGTGGTACGGCGTGACCGCGTACGCCTTCCAGATCTACTTCGACTTCAGCGGGTACTCGGACATGGCCATCGGCCTCGGCTTGATGCTCGGCTTCGTGTTCCCGAAGAACTTCGATTCACCGTATCGATCGCAGTCGATGACGGAGTTCTGGCGGCGCTGGCACATATCGCTCTCGACCTGGCTGCGCGACTATCTGTACGTGCCGCTCGGCGGCAATCGCAAGGGGCCGGTCCGCACGTACGCCAACCTCCTCATCGTCATGCTGCTCGGCGGCTTGTGGCACGGCGCTGCGTGGAACTTCGTGATCTGGGGCGGCATTCATGGTGTGCTGCTCGCGCTCGAGCGTATCGGCGGCAAGGCGGCGATCTACGCGCGCGCCCCGGCGCCGCTCCGCGTCGGGCTCACGTTCGTGCTCCTGCTGTTCACCTGGGTCTTCTTCCGCGCGTCGGATCTGCCGGCGGCCATGCGATACGTCGCCAACATGGTGGGGTACGGCACGCCGCAGGAGGGCGCCGGCCTGCTGGCCGGCATCGTCTATCAGCCGTACTACGTGCTCATGGTGGCGCTCGCGGCGCTCATCACTTGGGGTGCGCCGCAAACCTGGGATTGGACGCGCACCCTCACCTGGCCCAAGGCGGGAGCGGTGGTCGCCCTCCTGCTGCTCTCCACCGTCGTGCTGACGACGCAGGCGTACAATCCATTCATCTATTTCATCTTCTAGTGTCATGACCGATCAGGTGTTGTCGCCGGTGTCGCGGTTGTCGCGCGAGGAGATCGCGAAGATCGAGGTGGGTCACACGACGGTCCGCCCCGCCATCGTCGGCACGCTCGTGGTGCTGTTCCTGACATTCGTCGCGTCCGTGCCGCTCTTCGAATGGGTGAGCAC
>JBOGIN010001132.1:0-4643 GCA_050742275.1 Vicinamibacteraceae bacterium | reverse complement strand
GTTTCGGGGCTCACAAGTGAGCGTCGGGGAGCGCGGCCGGAGGCCGCGGTCCGCTAGAATTCGAACCGCAGCTTCATCGCGATCGTCCGGTGCGAGGATTTTTCGGGGGCATGGACCTCGACCGTCTCGAATAGCTCTCCTGCGCCGGGCGTCGAGATGTCGTCGCGCGCCGGGAGAAAATGCGGATGGTTGAAGAGATTCGAGATGGCCACGGTGTAGGTGAATGTCATTCCGGAGGACAGCCGGACTTTCTTCGCGAGGCTCAGGTGGTGGACGTTGAGCCCCTGGCCCTCGAGCACGTTGACACCGCTGTTCCCGTAGCGCCCCGGCTCGGGCACGGCGAACGCGTTGGGATCGAACCAGCGGTCTGGTGTCCGCTCGTCCGCCGGCAGGTTGCCGTCACCCACACGATCGGGTAACCCGCCGATCGTATTCGTGTTCGATGGGTCGGACTCGGAGAACGACGGCGAGAAATACCGGCCGCTCGCGAGATAGCTGACGGTTGCGATCGTCCAATCGCCAGCGAGGCTCCGGAGGAGTGCCCCGTGCGTGCTGAATGAGGGCAACCGCCAGGTGCTGGTGATGACCGCGTGGTGGCGCCGGACGTCGCTGTCTCGCGACCAGTGCCGCAGCACGTCGTCCGGGTTCTCGGTGTTCAAGAAGTTGTTCAGGCTCGAGGACAGCGTCCAGTGGGCGTCGAAGGTGGCCGGACCGGCCCGGCGCTGCGCCTGGATCTGGAGCGCGTCGTAGGTGGAGCTGCCATCGGAGCGGAAGACGGTCGTGCTCACGAACTCGGGGTACGGCCGCCGCGCGGCGGTGAACGGCGTCGTGCTCGGCTCCGGCTTGTTGATGTTCAACGAATAGTTCAGCCCACGGCCACGCGAGCCGATGTACGACGCCCGCAGCCCCATCCCGGCGATCTCCTTCTCGACGCTCAGATTGAACTGATGGATCGTGCCGTTGTCGGTCTCCATGGGGTAGCCGGTCACGCTCTGGCTCGGGACACTGGCGCTGCCCAGACCGTTCGGAAAGGGGTTCGGGAACGCGAAAAGGGGCGGCTCGCCTGGTTGGACGATGTTCTCGTAGGTCTCGGCGATCTGGAACGGCCCACCTCCCTGGACGCGCGAGAAGTAGTCGATGCGCTCGGTGAACGCGCCGTAGCCGCCGCGAACGACCAGGTCATCCGCCACGCGATACGCGAACGCCAGACGCGGGCGGATGTTGCCGCCGTCTGGATCCGGCACGACGTCCCCCGCGACCAACGGGATGGTGGCGGGAAAGAGCGGGCTGAGCCGATCACGCGCCTCCGGCGGGACCACGACTGCACCGCTCTCCGGGTCCCAGTTGAACATCAGCCTGTCCTCGAATTCCGGTGATTGAAAGTAGTCCCACCGCAGACCGTAGTCGAGGGTCAGCCGCGGGCCGACTTTGAAGGTGTCCATCACGAAGAGACCCACTTCGCCAGCCGTGCGCGTCCGGTTGACGAGCGGGTCCTCACGAGAGCTCCGAAACGGCAGGCCCAGCAGGAAGTCCGCGTAGGCATTGCCGGTGAACGCGCCGTTGAACGTGAAGGACCCGTAGTGTGGCACTTCACCCGCCAAGGTTTCGAAGGTCCGCAGCTCGCCGCCCACCTTGATCACATGCCGCCCGGCCTGCCACGTCAGCGATTCTTCGACGGAGTAATCGTGGTCGTCGCTCTTGACACCACCGGACGAGAGCGACAGCGACGAGAGGCCGTTGATGGCCATCTGCGGGAATCCCGAGCCCCCGAGCCCGAGACGATTGACGCCCTGCAGCCCGAGCGCCGCCACGGCGTCTGCACCGTCAACCGGCACAGCCTCGTCTATTGGCATGCCCTCCTGGATATGGTGCTGAGGCCCACACGCAGCGTGTTGACGAGCGTCGGCGAGAAGACGTGCGTGTCCGAGATCGTGAACTGCTGGTGGTTCCGCACCCTGGTCGACGTGAACGCGGGCAGCGATCCAGAGTTGGCGTGCCACGACTTGCGTTGCAGCCACCGAAAGTACAGCGAGTTCTTCGATGAGAGGTTGTGATCGAGCCGCAGGAACGGCCAATGGAACCTGAAGCCCGAGTTCGGAAATGGATGCGTCCAGGTGTGGTTGTCGGTGAGCGCGTCCGGTCCGCCCTGATTGGGCTGCGGATAGTACAGCTCCTGCGCCTGCCGGGCGAGCGGGCTCAGCCGATCCGCCGGGATGCGGTTCCCGGGGAAGGGCCGTCCGGTCTGCGGATCGACCAGCGGCTCGTCGAATTGCGAGAAGTCTCCCCGTCGCATCTCCAGGGTGGGGACGGTCGCCTGCTGAAACGAGCCAGTCGGGATGTTCTGTTGCATCCAGGTTCCGTAGAAGAAGGTCCGACCGCTCAGAATCGGCCCTCCGAGCTCCGCCTGCCACTCCCGCGTCTGGGAGTCGACCTTCTCGTCCTCGAAGAACGGCCGGGCGTTGAAGGCGGAATCGAAGTGCTTGTGGTACGCCATTCCCCGGAGCTCGTTGTTCCCGCGCTTCGACGTCATGTTCCAGTTCACGATGCGAGCGCTGTCGGCCGTGGCGTTCACGGTCGTGACCGTGGCCTCCTCGAACCAGTTCATGTTGTTGGTCTGGTCGCCCGTGCGATCGTTCTCGATGCCATCCATGCCCCAGGATTGCTGCGACGGCCCTTGTCCCGAGATGCGCACCGTCCATCCTCCGTTCCCTCCCTGGATGCCTGGTTGCGTCGTCATCATGGAGAGGTTGGAGGGATAGGTGTCGACCGTGGGGTTGTCGGCAAACTGTGTCTTGTCGAAGCGCCCGCTGATGGTTCCTGAATCGGTGGTGATGACTTGGGCGCCGGCGACGACGGTCACCTGATCGGTCGCGCCGCCCACGTTCAAGGTGATGTCCACGCGCCGGGTCTGCCCGCTCTCCAGCAGGAGATCATCCGCGACGTACGGAGCGAAACCGTCAAGTGTTGCCGTGAGCCGGTATCGCCCTGGCTTCACGTCCGCGACCTCGTAGTTGCCGTTGCCGTCGGTGGTCACCGCGCGCACGGTGAGCTGCGTCGCGGGCTCCGTGATCACAATCGTGACGCCGGGTAGGACTGCGCCGGAAGGATCGGTCACGAGCCCGCGCACGGTAACCAGCACCGACTGCGCGCGCGCCGACGAGGGCAGCGCACCGCCGGCTGCGGCGAGCGCTGTGAGTGCGACCGCGATCCACACGTGTGGACGCTGGAGCAGCGTCTGCGGGAGAGCGCGATGGGGACGATGGCTGGCAGGCGAGCAAAGACGAGTGTCGTACGGGAGTGAACGAAATATTGTCATAGGAGCACATACCGTCGAGTGGAGCCATGGTCAGAAGGTGACCACGGCCATCACGGTAGCGTGCTGATCTAACGATGACGTGACGGTGGTCGCCGCGCTATCGCGACGCGACCTGCCGACCTCCGATCCAGACCGACTCCAACGTTCGCGTGTTGCGAATATCCTCGAGCGGATCACGTCGAAGGACGAGGAAGTCAGCCTGTAATCCGGCTTTCAACGTGCCCGCGCGATCGGCAATGTTCATACAGCGCGCGGCGTCTCCCGTCGCTGCGACGATCACTTGCATCGGCGTGAGCCCCGCGCCGACCATCCGCTCGAGCTCGAGGTGCTCGAAGTAGCCCTGGAAGCGTCCGGGCGGGCCACTGTCGGTGCCAAAGGCGATACGGACACCGGCCTGCGCAAGACGCGCGAGGTTCGACTCTGCCACGTCGAGCGCGCGCTTGTACCGTTGGGCAGCCGGGTCGCTGCGGACCGACGCCTGACGCGCCGGTCGTTCCAACGGTTCGGTCGTCGCGGGGTCGACCTCACGCCGAAAGAACGGATCGTCGAAGAACGCGGGCCGCGTCTCGTAGACGAACGTGGACACCTCGCGCATCAGTGTCGGACAGACGCAGACGTCGCGAGCCTCGAGCTGGTCGATGAAGTCATCATCGACCGCCGCGTCGCGCACGCTGTGCGCGATGTAGTCGGCCGGCGGTGAGCAGTTGCTTGGCGTCCTCCAAGTAGAAGACGTGCGCCGCCACCTCGAGACCATGGTGGTGCGCCTGCGCGATGACCGCCTCGTAGGCGGCAGGCGGCATCTTCCTGCTGGTCCCGAGGTTGTCATCGACGCGGATCTTGACGAGATCGTACTTCTGCGCGGCCAGCTCGTCCACGGCTCGTCGTGCCGCTTCGGGATCCGTGGCGGTGACCACGGGACCGGCGAGGAAGAGCCTGGCGACCTGGGGCGCCACCTTCTGTTGCTCGTTCCGGACCTGTACGCCCGCCGGCCCATCGTCGCCGAGGCTGAAGAC
This sequence comes from Vicinamibacteraceae bacterium, assembly GCA_050742275.1. GTDB lineage: Bacteria > Acidobacteriota > Vicinamibacteria > Vicinamibacterales > Vicinamibacteraceae > WHTT01. Next base: position 314 of record JBOGIN010001132.1, on the reverse strand, counting down.
GGTTGTCATGCCGTATCGCGCATAGACGCCGAGCTGGCGCGTGATGTTGTCCTGCGTGTAGAGCTCGGGCGCCGACGTCAAGCCGCGCACGTCGTTCACATGTCCGTGCGTGTTGATCATGCCTGGCATGATCGTCTTGCCGCGGACGTCCACGCGTTGCGCGTTCGCCGGCAGCGTCTGACCGGCAAGCGGTCCAACGGACTCGATCCGGCCATCGCGCACGACGAGCACGCCCTCCTCGATGGGTGGCGCGCCGGTGCCATCGATGATGCGCGCACCAACGAAAGCCTGGGCACGACCCGCCGTCGCACCGG
>JBOGIN010001131.1:0-7847 GCA_050742275.1 Vicinamibacteraceae bacterium | reverse complement strand
CTTCGCAACCGTGCGCCGGCCCTCGACGAACGAGCGTTCGCCGAGGATTGAGCGCGCTGCCCGCCAGCGGCAGCCGGCTCGTCCCGGCTGCCGCCTCCACGCCGGGAAGCGTTCGGATCCGACTCAATATGTCGGCAAGGGCAGCCGACGCTGAACGCTCCTCGCCATCCGCGTCCGACGGGAGCGAGACGGTCATCGTGAGCACGCCGTCGGTCTGGAACCCCGTCGGAATCTTGCCAAGGTTGAAGATGGTCAGCAGGGCCGTGAATCCCAAGGCTGCTCGGTCGACTGTGATTTCTCGATAGAAGTCCCAAGCGGCCGCTGGCGGCCACATCGCCCCCAAGAAGCGAAGACCCCAGACTGCTATGAACAGGCCGAGCACACTTCCAGCGATGGACAACAAGAAACTCTCGGCAAACAGTAACCGGGCGATCTGCGCCCGGGATCCACCGAGCGCGGCGCGAATTGCCAGCTCGGTTTGCCGGCTCGCTGCGCGCACGAGCAGGAGATTGGCGACATTGGCGCATGCGATGAGCAACACGGCGAAGACCGCTGCGCACAAGACGCCCCACGCCAATATCGCGCCTGCAGGACGGAAGAACGCTGGGCCGGAGATGACCATGATGCCCCAGCCTGCGTTGGTTGTAGGATGCTCCCGCGCAAGTTGTGCCGCGACCGCCGAGAGCTCCGACTGCGCCTGTGCCTGCGTCGCCCCGTCTTGCAGCCTTCCAAAAACGAACAGCTCGCGTTTACCGCGGTCCGCGCCGGCAGATACGGCCGGAACAGCGGTTCGACCTGTGGGCCGCTCAGAAACAGCTCCGGCATCATCGAGCGCCAGTGGAACGAGCAGGTCCGGAACACCTGGGAAATCGAATTGGGGAGGCAGGATTCCAACGATCGTGAACGGCTCGCCGTCGAGCAGCAGGCGCCCGTCGAGCACGGTGCCACTGGTCTCGAAATGGCGCCGCCAGAATCGATGGCTCAAGAGCGCCGAGTGGCCTCCACGGCCGCGCTCTTCACCGGCGGTAAAGGTGCGTCCTATCAACGGCTGGAGACCAAGCACGTCGACGAAGTTCGCGGTGACACGATAGGCGCCGACGTGACTCACTCGCCTGCCGTCTGTCAGCGTGAGCCCATCGGGCCGCCAGGCGGCGAGCTGCACCGAGCGCACGCGATCCCGCCAGTCGGCGACGTCAGGCGCAGAGCTTGGCCCTCGCCCCAACCTGAACGAGGGGTTGCTCGAGAAGACCGCAATCGCGCGGTCGGGAGCGCGAAGCGGCAGCGGCGTCAGCAGGACACGGCTCACGTAGCTGAAGATCATCGTGTTCGCGCCGATGCCGAGCGCCAGAGTTAGCACGGCGACCGTTGCAAATCCGGGCCTCCTGTAGAGTCGCCGAGCGGCGTAGCGGACATCCTCGAACATGGCGTTGCTCCTGCGCGGTCCCTTTCCGTCCCCATTGTCGGACGCTTTCAGGCCGAGCGGCATGGTAAACTTTCCACGTTTTACGGAGAACCGCAATGTCAGGCCATTCGAAGTGGCACTCAATCAAACACAAGAAGGGCGCGGCCGACGCGAAACGTGGCAAGCTCTTCACACGCATCATCAAGGAGCTGACGGTTGCCGCGCGCCTCGGCGGTGGCGATCCAGCGAGCAATCCCCGCTTGCGGACCGTGGTTGCCGACGCCAAGGCCGTCAACATGCCCGCGGAGAACATCCAGCGGGCTATTCGGCGCGGCACCGGCGAGGAGCCGGGGGTGGCCTACGAAGAGGTCACCTATGAGGGCTATGGCGCGGGCGGCGCCGCGGTGATCGTCGAGACCGTCACCGATAACAGGAACCGCACCGTGAGCGAGGTACGCCACCTCTTCTCGAAGCACGGCGGCAACCTCGGCGAGACCAACAGCGTCGCCTGGATGTTCGACAAGAAGGGTTATATCGTTGTCGACAAACAACAGGCAAACGAGGAGGCCCTGATGACGGCGGTCATCGACGCCGGCGCTGACGACATGCGCGACGACGATGACAACTGGGAGATTGTGAGCGCACCCGATCAATTCCAACCGGTGCTCGACGCCGTGAAGGAGCTGGGCATCGAGCCGGAGGTCGCCAAGGTCGCGATGCTCCCCCAGAACTACGTGAAGCTGGAAGGAAAGACAGCGCAGCAAGTCGTCAAGCTGATGGATGCGCTCGACGAGCACGACGACGTCAAGCAGGTGTGGTCGAACTTCGACATCGAGGAGAAGGAGATCGAGGCCTCCCTGGCGTGAGGATCTTCGGGATCGACCCCGGCTCCGTGCGCACCGGCTTTGGCTGCATCGAGACCGACGGCAGCCGGAGCCGTCTCATTGCCTGCGGCGCCATCGCACTACCCGCGCGAGCGTCATTTCCCGACAAGCTGCTGCGCATCCACGCGCGGCTCGAGGAGCTGCTCACCGCGCACAGCCCAGACTGTGTGGCGATCGAGAGCCTCTTCCACGCCCTGAACGCGCGAAGCGCACTGCAACTGGGACACGCGCGCGGCGTGGCGCTGCTCGCCGCGCGACAAGCCGGCCTCCCTGTCATCGAGTACACGCCCGCGCGCGTCAAACAGACGGTCACCGGGTACGGGCGCGCCGAGAAGGTCCAGGTCCAAGAGATGGTGCGGATGCTGCTCGGCCTCCGCGAGCGTCCGTCATCGCTCGACGCTGCGGACGCGTTGGCGGTCGCCTTGTGCCATGTGCATCATCAGTCGCTCTCCGCAGCGCCCGCCGCGCCGCGCGCCCGCCGTGGCGGGAGCTGGCGTCATTTCCGGCCGGGGGGCGAAAGCCGGCCATGATTGCGCGGCTTCGCGGGCGTCTCCTCGACAAGCATCCGAACCGCGTGCTCGTCGACGTGCAAGGCGTCGGCTACGATGTGCACGTGCCGCTCGCGACCTTCACCCGGATTGGTGACGAGGGAAGCGACGTCGTCCTCCGCGTGCACACGTACGTGCGTGAGGATCAGATCACGCTGTTCGGCTTTGCGACCTCGCTCGAGCAGCAGATCTTCGAACGGCTCATCGGCATCAGCGGCGTCGGTCCGAAGCTCGCGCTCGCGGTGCTGTCGGGCCTCGATCCCGTCGAGCTCGTGCAGGCCATCCAGCGCGGCGACCTCGCGCGCTTGACCAGCATTCCGGGCATTGGCCGCAAGACGGCGGAGCGTATTGCCCTCGAGCTGCGTGATCGGCTGCCGATCGGCGTTGGGGCTTCGGCCGAGCCCGAGGAGACGAGTACCGACACCGTTGGCGAGAGAAGCCTTCGCATCGATTTGCTGTCGGCCCTCACGAATCTCGGCTACCACCGCCCGCTGGTGGAGAAGGCGGTCGCGCGCACGCTGAACGATGGAGACGGCGCCCCGAGCTTCGAGCAGGCGCTCAAGCGAGCATTGCGCGAGCTGGCTCGGTAAAAACAGGGGTCAGGGATCAGGGGTCAGGGATCAGCTGGGGCGAGGGGCGAGGGGCGAAGGGGAGGGGCAAGGGTAGGTCGAGAACCCAGAGCACTAGTTGACGTCGCCTGTGATCATGGTGGAGAAGGAACGGCTCGTTACGCCAGCGCGGATTGACGACGACGCCCAGTACGAGGCCGGGCTGCGGCCTCGTACGCTCGACGAGTACATCGGCCAGGACCGCGTCCGTGAGAATCTGAGCGTCTCGATTGCCGCCGCGCGGCAACGGGGCGACGCGCTCGACCACGTGTTGCTGTCGGGACCACCAGGTCTCGGCAAGACGACACTCGCGCACGTGGTCGCCAACGAGCTGGGCGTTCCGATGCGCGCCACATCCGGTCCGGTCCTCGAGAAGCCTGGCGATCTCGCGGGTATCCTGACCAACCTCAAGCCGCGCGACGTCCTGTTCGTGGACGAGATCCACCGCATGCCCGCCGCGATCGAGGAAATCCTCTATCCGGCGATGGAAGACTACGAGCTGGACATCGTCATCGGCCAAGGGCCGGCCGCACGGTCTGTCAAAGTGCCGCTCCAGCCATTTACGCTCGTCGGGGCGACGACCCGAACCGGCTTGCTGACCGGACCGCTCCGTAGCCGCTTCGGTATCGTGCACCGGCTGGACTTCTATCGCTTGCCCGACATGGAGGAGATCGTGCGTCGCTCCGCCCGCATTCTGGGCGTCGAGATCGCCCAGGACGCGGCGCACGAGATTGCACGGCGCGCCCGCGGGACACCGCGCATCGCCAATCGCCTCCTGCGCCGCGTCCGCGACTTCGCGCAGGTCCGCGCCGATGGCATCGTCTCGATGGAGGTCGCCAAGGGTGGCCTCGAGCTGCTGGAAGTCGACCAGCACGGCTTCGACGAGATCGATCGGCGGCTCCTGATGGTGATCATCGACAAGTTCGGCGGCGGGCCGGTCGGTCTGAACACACTGGCGGTGGCCGTCGGCGAAGAGCGGGACGCCATCGAAGAGATCTACGAGCCGTTCCTCATTCAAATTGGATTCCTCGATCGCACGCCGCGTGGTCGCGTGGCCACACCCCGCGCGTACGACTACTTCGGGATCACCGCCCCGGGAAAGGATCAGCAACTGTGGTAATGGAGTCGGCCGAGAATGCGCGGACGCTCGCCGGAGCGCCGCAAGGCGTGGTGCGCACGGCAGCCATCGCGTCGCTCGCCACACACGTGCCGCCCAGAGTCCTCACCAATGCAGACCTCGAGAAGATGGTCGAGACCTCCGATGAGTGGATCGTCCAACGGACCGGGATCCGGGAGCGGCACATCGTCGACAACGACGTCGCCACGTCGGATCTCGCCGCTGTCGCCGCTCTTCAAGCCATTGAGAGGGCAGGGCTGACGCCGGCCGACATCGATTTCATTGTCGTTGGGACCACGACCCCGGACACGATCTTTCCCAGCACCGCCTGTCTCGTCCAGCATCGCATTGGCGCAAAGCGCGCATGGGGCTTCGACCTGGGCGCGGCATGCTCCGGCTTCACCTACGCGCTCACCACGGCGGCGACGATGGTAGCGACCGGGGCGTCGCGGCACGCGCTCGTCATCGGCGCCGACGTGATGTCGAGCATCATCGACTACACGGACCGAACCACTTGTGTCCTCTTCGGTGACGGCGCCGGGGCCGTCGTGGTATCGCCGGCCCGCGAAGACGGTCTCGGCATCATCGACTTCGCTCACGAGATCGATGGCAGCGGTGGCCCGGCGCTGTGCATGCCTGCGGGCGGCAGCCGGCTGCCCGCCTCCCATGAGACCATCGATCGCCGGCTGCACTACGTCAAACAGGACGGCCCCTCGGTCTTCAGGTTCGCGGTCAGGAAGACCGAGGAGATCTTCCGTCGCCTCCTCGACAGAAACCATCTGACCACAGCCGACATCTCCCTGTTCGTCTCGCATCAGGCCAACCGACGCATCATCGAGTCTGCCGCGGACAAGCTCGGCCTGCCCGACGAGAAGGTGGTCGTCAACATCGACAAGTACGGCAACACCACCGGAGCCACGATTCCGCTGGCGCTCGACGATGCGGTGAAGGCCCGGCGGTTGAAGAAGGGCGACCTCGTCCTCTTGGCGTCAGTGGGTGCTGGCTTCACCGTGGGGTCGGTGCTGCTGCGATGGACGTGCTGATGGTCCTTATTGGGCAGACGTAGCGCAGGCCTTCAGAGCCTGTGAAGAGTTCAAGTAGGGGCCACCTTTAGGCGGCCCATGACGGCGCGGGTTCGGGCCCTCTCGGCCATGTAGGTCCGCCTAAAGGCGGCCCCCACGATTGTCAACACATGTGAATTCTGGGGCCTAAGCGCGATTCAAGCTCCGCACCGCCACGGCAAACGACGCTGCCGTGAACGCGAGAAACGCCACGCTCTCCAGGGCGACCGTGCCGGCGCTGCCGATTCCCACCGTCGCGTACCGGAGCACGTCCACGTGCCAGGTGATTGGATTCGCGTATGCCGCATGCCGGAATCCGTCGGGCAGCGGATCCAGTGGATAGAACATCGAGCTGACGAAGAGGAACACGAAATAGAACACCGAGGTGATGGTGTTGAACGCGTCGTTCCTCTTGATGCGCAACGCGAAGATCGCGTAGAAGAAGAACCAGCCAGCCGTCCCGAGCACGACCCCTGCCAGCAAGAGCGGTGACAGGTCGACGCGGACTTCGACGTCGAGGACGAGCGCCGCGACGACGAGCGTCACGACGGCCTGCACGATCGCCACGACCACGTTGAAGAGCACCTTCCCGAGCAGGTACTGCGAGCGGCTGACCGGATACGTCAGCATCTCGTAGAAGATACCGTTGTCGCGGTCGAGGAAGAACGACCACGACGTGTTGGACGCAATGCCGAAGCTGGCCATTGCAAGCACGCCGGCAAGGAAGAACGCGTTGTAGTCGACGCCCAGTGACGGCGATGTGAAGCCGAGCGCATGGCTCACGCCGACGCCGAAGACCACCAGATACGCAAGTGGATAGAGCACGTCCCAGAAGATGAACGTGACATTGGTGACACGAATTCGCGCCTCGCGCGACATCACGGCTGTCAGCGCACCCATGATTGTTCTTCCTTCTGTGTGAGCTCGACGAAGATGTCCTCGAGGCTGGCCCCGCCAACCTCGACCCGCAGGACGCGGCCACGGCGCGCGAGCGAGCTCACGAGCTCGAGCACACGGGCCTCGTCCTCCTTGACCGCGAACTCCAGCGTGTTCTGGCGTACGACGAGGCGAAGCGGCTCACGCGCTTCGACCTCGGCCTGCACGCCGACCGGCAGCCGGTCGAACGTCAACGCCACTTCGTAGACGCCCTCCGACAGGAGCTTCAATGCGTGCAGATCACCACGGGCAATCTGCCGGCCGCGATGGATGATGAGGATGTCGTCGCACAGCTCTTCCGCCTCGCTGAGGATCTGCGTCGTCAAGACGATGGTGCGGCCCCGAGCGGCCTCCTCACGCAGAAGTGTCATGACGGCGCGCTTGAGGATAGGGTCCATGCCGGTGGAGAACTCGTCCAGAAAGACCACGGGGGTATCCACCATCAGCGCTTTCGCGACCTGCACGCGGCGGCGAAATCCGCCGCTGAGGTCCTGGACCTTGCGCGGGGCCTCGCCTGTCAGGCCAAACTGCTCCATCGCGCGGTCGGCCCGCCGGCGCGCCTCACGGCCGGTCACGCCGTGAAAGCGCGCGTACGTCAGCAGGTTGTCGCGCACGCTGAGAAGGAGATCGGCCGCGGTCTCCTGGATCACCACCGAGATCCGGCGGCGCACGTCCAGGGCCGCGGTCACGACGTCGAAGCCCATCACGCGCGCCTCGCCGCTCGATGGCTTCGTCAGCGTCGTCAGAATCCGCAGCGCGGTCGTCTTGCCAGCGCCATTTGGTCCGAGCAGGCCGAAGATCGTGCCTCGAGCGACCGTGAAGCTCAGCCCATCGACGGCGCGAAGTAGCCGTTGACCTCGGCGCGGAAACACCTTGGCGAGATCCTGGACCTCTATCGCGAAACTAGACATCTATTTGGAGCCTTTCGTACGCACAGGGAGTACGGCCGTCGGATGGGTGATGGGGCCAACGTCATCGAGCGCTCGTACGCGACGAGCGCACCAACGCCCTTCAGCGCGATGTCAGTTGAGGAGACGCCCGGCAACGAGCCGGACGCGAGCGGGACCTAGTTGAAGATCTTCATCGGCACGACCTGGAGAACAAAAACTATACGCTGACTCCTGTGGCGCTGTCAAAACACGATCTGACATGGACGACGTTCGCTTGGTCGAGCTATGACGTTCGTTGATTACAGCGGTGTCGTACCGCACTGCGACGCTCACCGGATCCTGAAGGGAGGGGCGATGACAACGGCTCTGCGGCGGGTGGGCACGGCGACGGGTCTGGGATG
>JBOGIN010001130.1:0-7922 GCA_050742275.1 Vicinamibacteraceae bacterium | reverse complement strand
GGCCGTGTGAGGCTGGGGCTCGCCGTTGCCGTGGCCGTCACGATTGGATGGGTGGTGTGGCGCTTTCCGGTGGCGGATATCGTCGTTCGGCTCGTTCTCTGGATCCGCAGCGCAGGCACTCTCGGCTTCGTGGTGTTTGCCGTGGCGTACATCGGCGCCACGGTCGCGTTGATACCAGGCTCCCTGCTGACGCTCGGCGCCGGCTTCGTCTACGGCCCGATCGTCGGCACGCTGCTCGTCTCGCCGGTGAGCGTGCTCGCGGCCACCGCCGCGTTCCTCTTGGGACGCACCGTCGCGCGAGGATGGATTGCTCGTCGCATGTCGGGCTCCGCGCGATTCAGGACCGTGGACGAGGCGATCGGTCGTGAGGGGTTGAAGATCGTGCTGCTTCTACGCTTGTCGCCGCTCTTTCCATTCACCGTTCTGAACTACGCGCTCGGCCTCACGAGCATCCGGCCGCGCGACTACGTCGTGGCATCGTGGGTAGGGATGTTGCCCGGTACGATTCTCTACGTCTATCTCGGGTCGCTCCTTACCAGCGCCGGTGAGCTGTTGAGCGGAGAGCCGTCGGCCGGCGGCGTGGCGACCGGTGCGCTCTATTGGGGCGGGCTGGCCGCGACCGTGGCCGTGGCGTGGCTCGTGACACGTGTCGCAGGTCGTGCGCTGCGACGTTCGCTCGACGAGGATGCCGCGAGAGCGGGCTGGACCACGGAGGCACCTTGATGCGTGGCATGACTGAGCGTCAGATTCCCGACTACCGCGCGCCGGACGATGCGGTCGGCGCCGCCCCGGCCGCCGCGCCGCTGTCATTGGACTTCGAGAGGCTCGGTCTGTTGCGTGAGGATCCGCACGATCAGCGGCTCGTCGACAGCGTCCATCCCTCCGATTGGATCAATCCCACCCCGCGCCGTCGCTACAACCTCGTCGTCGTGGGCGCCGGCACGGCGGGCCTCGTCACGGCCGCCGGGGCATCCGCGCTTGGCGCGCGTGTGGCGCTGGTCGAGCAGCACCTGATGGGCGGTGACTGTCTCAACTACGGGTGCGTGCCGTCGAAGGCGCTCCTGCGCGTCGCACGCGCCGCCTACGACGTCAAGCGTGCGGCGGGCCTCGGTGTCTTTTCGAGCGAGGATGTCCGCGTCGATTTCGCCGCGGCCATGGAGCGACTGCGCCGGATTCGGGCCGATCTCGCCCCGCACGACTCGGCGCGACGGTTCAGCGAGCTCGGTGTCGACGTGTACTTCGGCAAGGCGCGTTTCGGCGGCCCGAAGGCGCTGATGGTGGGCGACCAACGCCTGACGTTCTCACGGGCGGTGATTGCAACCGGCGCGCGCGCCGCTACGCTTCCGGTCCCAGGCCTCCCCGACCTGGGGTACCTCACCAACGAGACGCTCTTCGGTTTGACGACGTTGCCGCGCCGGCTGCTGGTGATTGGCGCCGGACCGATCGGCTGCGAGATGGCGCAGGCGTTTGCCGCGTTCGGTAGCCGTGTGACGATCGTCAGCCTCGACCGCCAGCTCCTGCCTCGTGAGGATCCGGATGTGGCGGCGCTCCTCCACCGGCGGTTCATTCAGGATGGCATCACGCTGTGCCTGGGCGCCGGGCTCACACGCGCCGCGCGCGGACCGAACGGGAAGCAGGTGGGGTTCAACCGTGGCCAAGGTGAAGAGAGCGTAGAGGCCGACGAGATCCTCCTCGCGGTCGGACGCCAGCCGAACGTCGAAGACCTCGACCTCGACATCGCCGGCGTGGAGATCGACCAGGGAGGCGTGCGTGTCGATGACCGGCTGCGAACGACGAACCGGCGCATCTACGCGGCGGGCGACGTCTGCTCGCCGTACAAGTTCACGCACGCCGCCGACGCGATGGCACGCACCGTCGTTCAGAACGCGTTGTTCTTCGGGAGGAAGAAGGCGAGCGCGCTCGTGATTCCGCGGTGTACGTACACGGACCCCGAGGTCGCCCACGTCGGCCTGTCCGCGCAAGCAGCGGAGGAGCAGGGCTTCGACGTGCAGACCTTCGATGTCAATCTCGCGGATGTCGATCGTGCCGTCCTGGACGAGGAGGCCGATGGCTTTGCCAGGCTCCATACTGATCGGCGCGGAGGGCGGATCCTCGGTGCCACGATCGTCGCAAGGCATGCGGGCGACATGATCGGCGAGATCGCACTGGCCATGACGGCGGGTCTTCCAGCCGCGACGCTGTCGCAGACGATCCATCCGTACCCCACACAGATGGAGGTGATTCGCCGCCTGGGCGACGCCTACCGTCGCGCGCGTCTGACGCCGTCGGTGAAGCGTGTCCTGAAGGAATATCTCCGCTGGTTGCGTTGATGACTTCCATTGTCATCCCAGCCTGGCGCGGCGACCGTGGGCATCTCGCACGGGTGCTCGCCGAGCTCGGCAGCGGCGCGGACGCGGAAATCGTGGTCGCCGTGCCGGCTGATGAAACGGGCACATACCAATGGCTGCAGGACGAGCATCCCGAGGTGCGCCTGGTGTATGCGCCGCGCGGCCGTGCATCGCAGATGAACGCCGGCGCCGCCGCCGCGCACGGCGGCTGGCTGCTCTTTCTCCATGCTGATTCTCGCCTGCCGGTCGATTGGCGCGCCGCCATTCGTGACGCCGCCAATCAGCCCCGCGTCGTCGGCGGCTCCTACCGCTTGACGCTCGAGAGCGGAGACTTTCGCGCGCGGCTGATCGAGGCGGGAGTACGTGCGCGCGTGGGGCTCCTGGGCCTGCCGTACGGCGATCAGGCCCTCTTCGTCAGACGCGACGTGTTCGACGCGCTCGGCGGCTACCGTGACTTGCCGCTGATGGAAGACGTCGATCTGGTCCGCCGTCTCGAGCGCGCAGGACCGCTCCTGCACCACACGCTGCCGGTGCGCACGTCGGCGCGTGCGTGGGAGCGTGACGGGTGGCTCACGAGGAGCGCGCAGAACATGTGCTTGGCCGGCCTTTATTTCTGCGGCATGCCGCCGGCGCTCCTGGCACGGGTGTATTTTCGCCGGCGGTCTCTTGTCGTCGGGATGATGGCGCGCGCCCCCTGGGTCGAGGGCAAGACACGGTTGGCGCGGGATCTGACGCCGTCGGATCATCTCGCGCTTCGCACGGCGATCTTCCGCGATACGCTGGCCATTGTCCGTTCCGTCGAGGAGGCCGATCGATACGTGCTGTGTGAGCCGCCCGAGGCCTGCTCTCACCTGCGCGATGTCGTTGGCCCCGAGGTCCAGGTGCTCGCGCAGCGCGATGGCGATTTGGGTCGGCGGCTCGTCGGCGCATTCGAGGATCTCTTTCGCCTTGGCGCGAGGCGCGTCATCCTCGTTGGCTCCGACTTGCCCAATCTGCCCGTTCGCGTCATCCTTGCGGCGGACAAGGCGCTGGAACGACGACGTCACCGCGTCGTGCTCGGACCAGCCTCCGACGGTGGGTACTATCTCGTCGGCCTCGGATCGCCTCATCCCGAGCTCTTCTCGGGCGTTGATTGGGGGACGTCTCACGTCCTGAGTCAAACGCTCTCGCTGGCAGCGCAACATGGCATCGAGGCGCACCTCCTCGAGCCATGGCACGATGTCGATGAGTGGGACGATCTCGAACGACTTCAGGGTGACGACAGCCGCGCAGCTCCGTTGACGCGCGCGTGGCTCGACTCCAACCCGCGCCCGCTCCAGAGTGAAAAGAGTGCCGCGCCGCCAACCAGCACGTTGGCGACGATGACCGGCGCCGCGTCGAGCAGGAGCCCGTAGCTCACCCACAACGCCGCCCCTCCAGCCTGAACGAGGCGCATCGTCATTGGCCGGCGGCAGGCGTACGACAGCACGAAGACACCCGTGGCGAGCCATCCAATCCACTCAGACATGGGCGCTCTCCGAGGCGACGTCCGGACTGCCGTCTCGAATCGTCAACCAGTCGGTTCGCACCTTGTCCCATTCCTGGATGAGGAAGCCGCGAGTCTCGAAGTGCACACGCACACGTGCCGTGTCCCACAGCAGGATGTCTTCGAGGATCGGGACGAGGGCGCTCAACGCGTCGTCGCTCAGGATCGTCCGCTTGGCGATGGGCGTGATGTACTTGTTCTCCGAGACTGCGATGGTGAAGCCATCGCGACGGTTGACGTGCAGCATGACGTGGACGTCGGAGCTGCCATCGCCCACGTACACGACGCGGTCCGACGCAATACGGAGACGCGCCTGCAGATCCGTCAACACCGCCACTTTGCCGTAACCGGCCGCTATCCGCGCAATGGACTCGACCTCACCGGTTCCCTCGTGGTAGTTGAAGCGCGCGCCGAAGATGCGGTCGGGCGGGACGAGGCCCTCCAGCGCCGACTTGATCACTTCTTCCGGCGCCGCCGAGATCACGAAGAAATGGAACTGGTGACCCTCGATGCTCTCCGCGAAGCGCACCAGGAAGTCGATGTTGCGCTTCAGACGGATGCGCTTCCCGGTCTCGATGAGATGCTCCCGCCGCACCCGGCGAAACTCGGGATCGTGGAGGATGAGATACGCGAGCTCGGCGCCCTGCTGCACGAAGTTGGTCTGGGCAAGCCCGCTGACCCGTGCCTCGAAATCCGGCACGCCGAGCAGTTGACTGAGAACCAGGCCCGAATCGTTGTGGCTGAGCGTGTGGTCGAAATCACTGACCAACAAATAGTGCTTCATCATGATGCGTTCTGCTTATGATTACGATGAGCGTGGGTCGATGAAGGTATGAAGAGAACGACCCACCTCACCGGTTGTAAAGCAATACCGATGCCATCGAGTGACGATCCAGCGGGCAGCCTACGGCGTGCTGAAAGCGGTCCGGTGCCGAGACGGCTTGGTCATTTTGTCTGACCGGCACGTCGGCCGGCCGAGCACGAGCGACAGAATCGTCGCTTTTCAAGCTGCGGCTGGGCAGCCCGCCTGCGCACCCCGGTATCGAGGATAGCGCGCGGCGGCGACGTCCCGGTGACAGCCCAAGACGAGCGTCCGCACGTGGGGGCCGCCTTTACGTAGGGTCCGCGGCCTTTACGTAGGGTCCGCCTTTAGGCGGACCCACACGGGCCGGCTAGAGCCGGCCCCCGCAGCTGTCAACATTAGGGCATCGCGGGATTCGGGTTGATTTCATTGCAGAATAAGGGGGCATATCCCCCGGATCGCGCTTTCTCATGATGCAGTCGTTCATCGTTGCCGGCACGCTGGCCCTGGCCGTCCTGGGCCAAACCCCGCAAGCGCCGCCGCCTTTTGCGCCTGGCGTTCGCTACGACGACAAGATTCCAACGCTCGCGCGGATCGTCGGCCACGAGCCTGGCGCCGAGGTCACCAGCCCCGACCAGATCGTGATGTATCTGCGTGCGCTGCACGAGGCAGCGCCCGAGCGCACGCGCCTGATCGAGTACGCCCGCTCCTGGGAAGGCCGGCCGCTCTACGTGCTCGCGGTCGGATCGCCGGAACGGATGCAGCAGCTCGAGACGCTGAAGGACCGCATGCAGCGGCTGGCAGACCCGCGTCGAGCGACGTCCGGGGAGCAAGCGCAGCTCATTCGCACGCTTCCGGTCGCCGTGTGGCTCATGCACGGCGTGCACGGCGACGAGATTTCGTCGGGGGATGCCGCGTTGCTCGAGGCGTATCACCTGCTCGCGGCACGAGGCGACCAGGACGTCGATCTGATCCGTCGCGAGGCGATTGTCTTCATCGACCCGATGCAGAATCCGGACGGACGCGCCCGCTTCCTGGCGACGACCATGGCTGGCCGCGCGCGGGAGCCGGATCCTGAGCCGCTTGCCGCCGAGCACGATCAGCCGTGGCCCGGAGGTCGCACGAACCACTATCTCTTCGACATGAATCGCGATTGGTTCGGTCAGTCTCAACCGGAGACGCGCGGCCGCACGCGGTTCTTTCTCACCTGGTTCCCACAGGTCGTTGTCGATCTGCACGAGATGGGCGGCGATTCGACCTACTACTTCGCGCCGCCCGCGGATCCGCTGAATCCCCACATCTCGAAGGAACAGGTGAAGTGGTTCGAGACGTTCGGCAAGGCCAACGCCGCGCAGTTCGACGAGCGAGGCTTCAGCTACTTCATTCGTGAGCAGTACGACTCCTTCTATCCCGGGTACGGCGAGTCGTGGCCGATCTTTCACGGCGCGGTCGGCATGACCTACGAGCAGGCGTCCGCGCGTGGGCTGGTGCTCAGGCGGACCGACGAGACGCTGCTCACCTATCGCGATGGCGTGCTGCATCACTTCACCGCCGCCATCACGACAGCTGCCACTGCCGCACGCAACCGCGCGGCGCTGCTGCGCGACTTCGCCTCGTACCGCCGCAGCGCCATGGCCGAAGGAGAGCGCGGACCGGTCCGCGCCTACGTTCTCGTCCCAGGCGGCGACCCGTCACGTGCGCGGCGGCTCGGTCGCCTGCTGGTCGAGCAGGGCTTCGAGGTGCGCGAGACGTTGGCGCCGACGACCGTCGGCAAGCGCGAGCTCCCGGCCGGAGCCTTCGTCCTGCCCGCCTCGCAGCCTGCGGGCCGGCTGCTGCGGAATCTCCTCGAGCTGGAGGTCGCGCAGCCGGAGGATTTCGTCAAGGAGCAGGACCGCCGCCGGAAGAAGCGGCTTCCGGATCAGATCTACGACGTCACGGCGTGGAGCCTGCCGGCGCTGTTCGACGTCGAGGTCCTCAGGTCGGAAGAGCCCATCTCGGTCGAGAGCCGGGCCGTCGCCGGAAGGCCTGATGACGCGCCAGGAACGCTCGTCCGCCAACGCGCGGCGCGCGTCGGCTATCTCCTGCCCTGGGGATCGAGCACGGCAGGAGCGGTGGTCGAAGCGCTCCAAGAAGGCCTACGTGTGCGCTTCACCCGCCGGGCGTTCACGCTCGCCGGCCGCCGTTACCCGATCGGCGCCGCAATCGTCCGCCGCGCGGAGAACCCCGCCGATCTCGCAACGCGGCTCGCTGCAATCGCGGCTCGACACGAAGCCGAAGTGATCCCGGCCGACAGCGCGTACGTCGAAGAGGGCGCGTCGCTCGGCAGCAACGAGGTCGTCGCGCTGAAGCCTGCACGCGTCCTCCTCGCGTGGGACCGGCCGACCCAGCCCCTCTCGGCCGGCGCCGCGCGCTACGTGCTCGAGCGGCGCTTTGGCCAGGCAGCCACCGCCGTTCGGGTGTCATCGCTCGGCGGTGTCGACCTATCGCGCTATGACGTGCTGATCCTGCCCTCCGGCGACTACCGTACGGCAATCACCGAGGACACGCTGAAGAAGGTCGAGCACTGGGTGTCCGCGGGCGGCACGCTCGTGACGCTTGGCGACGGCTCACGCTGGGCGACGCGGAAGAACGTCGGCCTGCTGGCCACGACACCGGAGCTCAGGGATGGGCGTCCTGCGACGGAAGCCGGTGAGGCCGCGGAGGAGGCCGAGACCAAGAAGGACGAGCCGCAGCGGGAGGCGCCAATCCAGCCGATCAATCTCGACAAGGCGGTCCAGCCGGAGCGCGAGCAACCCTTCGAGATACCGGGCGCTCTCGCACGTGTCATGCTCGACCGAGAGCACTGGCTCAGCGCCGGCACGGATGGCGAGATTCAGGCCATGGTCTCCGGCCGCCGGGTGTTCACGCCGCTGAAATTGGACAAGGGACGAAACGTCGGCCTCTATGCGCAGCGCGATCGACTCGTCGTGAGCGGTTTGATATGGCCGGAATCGCAGACGCTTCTTGCCAACAAGGCGTATCTCATGCACCAGCCCCTCGGTGAAGGCCACGTGGTGGGCTTTGCCGAAGAACCGAACTTCCGTGCGTTTGCCGAGGCCACCGAGCTGCTGTTCATCAACGCCGTTGTCCTGGGGCCTGCGTATTAAGCCTCGGCTCACAGGAAGGACACGAAGGATCTCACCACGAAGAACACGAAGAGCACGAAGAACGAGGACACGAAGAAGTCAATTGATCTTCAAACCAAGGA
>JBOGIN010001129.1:0-4213 GCA_050742275.1 Vicinamibacteraceae bacterium | reverse complement strand
TGACGGCCGCGCGCTACGTGCTCTCGCTGTCGGAGGCGGTGCCCGCTCTCGATACCGCAGGCGCGGGGCCGTTCTCGATACCGCGGTGCGGGGCCGTTCTCGATACCGTAGCGCGGGGCCTTCAGGTCCCGCGTTCAGGACGAGTCGTCTATGGTCGTGATGAAATTCGGCGGCACGTCGGTGAAGGATGCCGCGGCCATGCGCCGCGTGACGGACATCATCCTCCGGGCGGCAGCGCACGGTGACAGACCGCTCGTGGTCGTCTCCGCAATGTCGAAGGTGACCGACCAGCTCATTCGCGCCGCAACGCTCGCCGCCCAGGGTGAGCACGCGGACGCGGCGTCCCTGATCGAGCAGCTCGCCGCGCGTCATCGCGAAACGGCTGAATCGGTGGCGGGAAGCAGACACCTCCGAGACCTCACGGCGACCCTCGGGTCCGACTGGCGCGATGCGACGGAGCTCCTGCACGCGCTCGCGATTTTGCGCGACCTCGCCCCGCGCTCGCTGGACGCAATCGTGGCGACCGGCGAGATTGCCAGCAGTCGTCTCATGACAGCCGCCCTGCAGGCCGCCGGTCTTGCCGCGGTGTGGGTCGATGCCCGGCGCGTCCTCGTGACAGACCAGGAGCACGGGGCGGCCCAACCGGACATGGCGGCCACGCGGGAGCGAGCGCGCCTGGAGGTCGAGCCGCACATCGCGGCCGGCGCCGTGCCGGTCCTCGGCGGCTTCATCGGCTCCACGACGCAGGGCGCCATCTCGACATTGGGCCGCGGCGGCTCCGACTACTCGGCGTCGATTTTCGGCGCGCTGCTGGGCGCAACGGAGATCCAGATCTGGACGGACGTGGACGGGATGCTGACGGCCGATCCGCGCGTCGTGTGTGGAACGCGGTCGGTGCCGAGCCTTTCGTTCGCAGAGGCGTCGGAGCTGGCCTACTTCGGCGCCAAGGTGCTGCATCCGAGCACCATTCAACCCGCCGTCGGCGCCGGCATCCCGGTGCGCATCCTCAACTCGCACCGGCCGGACGTTGGCGGCACCACCATCGTGGCGTCGCCGCCCATCTCGCCGACCCCACTCACCGCGCTTGCGTGCAAGCGGGACGTCACGGTCATCGACATCACCTCGACGCGCATGTTCATGGCGCACGGCTTCCTGCGCCGGCTCTTCGAGGTATTCGAGCGGTGCCGCACACCGGTGGACGTGGTGACGACCTCGGAGGTGAGCGTGTCGGTCACGGTGGACGACACGCGACATCTTTCTGCGATTCTCTCCGCGTTGGAGGAGTTTGCGGAAGTGTCGGTCGAGCACGACTGCGCGCTGCTGTGTGCGGTGGGAGAGCGCCTGCGGACCGAGGCCGCGCTCTCGGCACAGATCCTGGGGACGCTCGAGGGGTTCCCGCTGCGCATGGTCTCACAAGCAGGATCGCGACGAAACGTGACCGTCGTGCTGCCGGAAGCGCACCTGGCGGCCGCGATGGCGCAAATCCACGAGCGCTTTTGCGCGTTGCGGCCGGAGGCCGCGCCGACTAGCATGGAGCTGGCGTGACGACGCTCTCTGCGCTCATCGTCGGGCACGGCCGGATGGGCCGGCTCATCGAGACCCACGCCCCGGACTATGGGATCACGATTGCCGGGGTCGTGACGAGTCGAGCCAGCCGGTCCGATCTCTCCCGCCCCCGCTTCCCCCATCTCGACGTGATCTTCGAGTTCACCGCCGCCAGCGCGTTCATCGAGAACCTCACGGCACTGTGTGACCTCGGCGCACCCCTCGTGGTAGGCACGACCGGCTGGTCCGATCAGGAGGCCGCCGTGCGGGCCGCGGTCGAACGTGCGGGCGTTGCCGGCGTCTTTGCGGCAAACTTCTCGGTGGGGGCGAACGTGCTCGAGGCAGTTGCCGCACGGGCCGCGATGCTCGTCGCCGACCACGGCGGCTATGGGGCGTTCTTGCACGAGGCGCACCACGCGGGAAAGCGCGATGCGCCGTCCGGCACGGCGAAGGGCCTCATTGCCGCGATTGAACGTGCCGGCTACCCGCGCCGCCTGGACGTCAGCGTGACGCGAGCCGGGCACATCCCCGGCGTTCATACCGTCGGGTTCGACGGTCCGAGCGAGACGATCACGCTGACGCACAGTGTGCGGGATCGCGCCACGTTCGCCCGCGGAGCGCTGCACGCGGGCCGTTGGGTGCAGGGCAAGCAGGGATGGTTTACGATGCGCGACGTACTCGGCATCGAGTAGGCGTCTCCGGAGGGAGGTAGCGATGAGGAAGCGCTTTACGGGCTGTGGTACTGCGCTGGTCACGCCATTTACCGCCGACGGGGCCGTGGACGAGGCGTGCGTACGGCTGCTCGCACGTCGGCAAATCGAAGCCGGCATCCACTTCCTGGTGCCGTGCGGCACGACCGGCGAAGCGCCGACGCTGACCGCTGACGAGCGGCGGCGCGTCGTGGAGCTCGTCGTTGAAGAGGCCGGCGGACGCGTGCCGGTCGTTGCCGGCGCCGGCGGGTACAACACCGCCGAGGTCGTCGAGCAAGCGCGAGAGATGGAGCGCGCCGGTGCGGACGGCTTGCTCTCCGTGACGCCTTACTACAACAAGCCGACGCCGGACGGCCTCGTCGAACACTACAAAGCCATTGCGGGCGCCACCTCGTTGCCGGTGCTTGTCTACAACGTGCCGAGTCGAACCGGCTGCAATATCGATCCTCGAACGCTCGCCCGCCTGGCCGCGATTCCCAATGTCGTGGGCGTCAAGGAATCGTCCGGGAGCCTCTTCCAGATCTCGGAGGTCTGCTGCGGAGTGCCCGAGGACTTCATCGTGGTGAGCGGTGATGACGCGCTCACGTTGCCGGTGATGGCTGTTGGCGGCCATGGCGTCATTTCAGTCGCGGCCAACGAGATGCCCGCCGAGCTGGCGCGCCTCGTCGAGCTGTTCGAGCAGGGCCAGGTGGCCGACGCGCAGAGGCTCCACAAGCGTCTGGTTCCGTTGCTGCTCGGCAACTTCATCGAATCGAATCCCATTCCCGTGAAGTTCGTCTGTGCGCAGATGGGGCTCCTCGAGGAGCGCTATCGACTACCAATGGTGCCGCCGCGTGCCGAGACCCGCGAGAAGCTCTCGCGAATCATGGAGGATCTCGGCCTGCGGTCCCGTGCGGAGGTGCGAGCATGACCGTTCCAGTGGCCGAGCTCTCCGAGCGCGTCACGAGCCTTTGGGCGAAGGGCGCCGAGGCCGACCGTGCAGAGGGACGCAACGTCTTCGAAGCGCTGCGAGGAGCGCTCTCTGTCGGCGCGGTCCGCGCTGCCGAGCCCGATCCCGCGTCGCCGACCGGTTGGCGCGTCAACGCGTGGGTGAAGCAGGGCATCTTGTTCGGCTTCCGATTCGGCGTGCTGTCGGACATGTCGGCGGACCATGGCCGCTTCTCCTTCTTCGACAAGGACACGCTGCCGGTCCGGCGGTTCACGCCCGACTGTTGCGTCCGGATCGTGCCGGGCGGGTCGAGCGTCCGCGACGGCGCCTTCGTTGCACGCGGTGTCGTCTTGATGCCGCCCACGTTTATCAACATCGGCGCGTGGATCGACGAACGTGCGCTCGTCGACTCGAACACGTTGATTGGGAGCTGTGCTCAGATCGGCCGGCGCGTCCACGTGAGCGCGGGCGCGCAGATCGGCGGCGTCATCGAGCCCGTCGGCGCCATGCCGGTCATCGTGGAAGACGATGTGCTGATCGGCGGGAACACCGGCGTCTACGAAGGGGCGGTGGTGAAAGAGCGCGCGGTGATTGGCGCCGGCACCATCATCACCGGATCGACGCCCATTTACGACCTCCCGAATGCACGCGTCATCAAGCCGGAGAACGGCCAGCCGCTGGTCGTGCCGCCGTGCGCGGTGGTCGTGCCTGGCGCACGCGCGGTGACAGCGGAGGCCGGTCGAGAGTGGCAACTCTCGCTCAGCACGCCGGTCATCGTGAAGTACCGCGACTCGCGCACGGACGCGCGAACGGAGCTCGAGCAGTGGATTCGCTAGACGTCGTGAGCCTGACCGCGCGGCTCGTCGACGTCGACACGACGACGGGACGTGAGGGGGCGCTGACCGGTTGGCTGATCGACCGGCTGCGAACGCTCGGCTGGTCGGTCAGCGAGCAGGTCGTGAGCGGCGATCGCCGAAACATCCTGGCAACGCTCGATCCGCCGCGGGTCGTCTTCTCTACCCACTACGAC
>JBOGIN010001128.1:0-1768 GCA_050742275.1 Vicinamibacteraceae bacterium | reverse complement strand
GTAGAAGGTCGGGCCTGACTTATCGGCAAAGCGGGCCCAGGTGCAGATCCGCGTAATCGTGTTGCCCCATGACGTAGAGCCGGGCACGTTCGGCGTGTCGGAGAACCAGAACGTCTCGCTCGCCTCGACCGAGAAGCGATCGCGCCGATACAGAATCGCCGAGTACTCGCCCTCCGTCTCCCCATCGTCTCGTCCCACGCCAACCATGGCGAATTCTGGCACCGCCTCGAGGATCTCTTGAATTTGAAAGTGCAGCGCTTCCTGGAGTCCGACGACATCCGGGCGCTCCGACCGCAAGACCTCGAAGAGCAGCGCACGCCGCGCTTCCCAGCGGTTGGGGCCATCGTCGGCGGTGCCGTACCTGATGTTGAAGCTCATGACGGTCAGCGGCTGACGGCGTGAGCTCGCTCTGGGGGTGGTTGGCGCGGGCGATGGCTCCTCGGGCAGCCCCTGGAGGAAGCTCGCATACGACGCCCGCACAGCCTGTCGCTCGGCGCCTTTCTCTATCCAGGCAGGAAGAATCGAGGCAATCGGCCCATCGAACCATTGGCGCGCCTGCCGCTCGATGCCGAGTCCGTACGCGACATGGCCCGTACCGGCAAGCACCACCATGATGGCGCGCGGATCGGATGCTTGATTCAACGCCTCCACGGCACGACGCGCCATGAGTGCGTCCCAAGCGGCCTGAGCGCGGAGCATACCCGTCCAGTCTTTCGGGCTCGTGGGACCGTGCGCGCTGAGGGCGTCGCCCATGAGCGCTTTGAAGAGCGTCAGATGATCGGCGTTTGCAGGGTCGCGAACCGCGGGCACCTGAGCCGCTTCCTCCGGCGAGAGGCCCGACACGCCCCGCTCGCGCACCGCCGAGATGACCTCGCGGGGCACGTTGAGCGCCACGAGCGGCAGTGCATGCTCGCGGGCGAGCAGGAACAGCGCGCGATAGTAGCGCCACGACATTCCCCAGTGCTTGGACCAATCCAGCGCGTCAGGCAGCGCTTCTTCCTCGAGATCGCCGCGAGTCCACTGGTCGAGCGCCGGTTGTGACGAGCGCGGCAACATCTCGAGCCCGATGAGCACGCGGCGTCCTCGCCCAACGAGCGCCTCGATGACACGCCGCTGAAGATCGTGCGATGCGGCGCTGTCGTGCTCCTCCCCAACGAGCAACAGGCGCGTGTCGTCCAGCTGCGCCGCCACGTCGTCGAGCGAGACTGTCTCGCCGCTCGCGGTGTCGACGAGCATACCGGCGCCGAGCTGGACGGTCCGGCCGCGACGAGACGGATCTCCAAGCGGCAGATTGGCCTGGTCGCTCTGACGTGCGGACGCCGCCACGCCAACGAGGAACCAGCACGAGATGCACAGCCCAAACAGTCTGCTCATGTGATGGTCCTCTTCTGCGTCGCGATCAAGCCAGCGCGCGAATGGCTTGCAGCACGTCGGCGGCGTGCTTGTTCACGTCCACTTTCTCCCAGCGCTTTGCCACCTTGCCCTGGGCGTCGATGAGATAGCTGATTCGCGCCACGCCCATGAACTTCCGCCCGTACATGCTGCGCTCTTGCCAAGCTCCGTACTTGTCGGCCACCGCGTGATCTTCGTCTGCGAGCAAGGGAAACGTGAGGTGGTGCTTGGCCGCGAAGCGCGCCTTGCTTGCCGCATCGAGCACGCTGACGCCCAGCACCGCCGCGTTCAGCTTCTGCAACTGCGTCAAGGTCGCCTCGAAGTTGCAGGCCTCTTTGGTGCAACCGGGCGTATCGTCCTAGGGATAGAAGTAGAG
>JBOGIN010001127.1:0-1791 GCA_050742275.1 Vicinamibacteraceae bacterium | reverse complement strand
GCGCTGATTGATGAGCGTGGCGCCAAACTGGCCGGAAAGGCCTGCGCTACGGAATTGCTGGATCGTGGCGGTAGACTTCCCAACCGAGATACCGCTCGAACGCCTCGGCCAGCACGTCCGCCGAGTGCGAGGCGTTCATCGCCGCGTGGTGCTCGAAGCCGTGCCGGCAGATAAAGCGCATCAACTTCTGCAACTGGGGCACTTCGACGACGGCCCTGGTGCCGAACGTCTCGAGCGGGTCATCCGTGAAGCGCCCTTGCCCGACATAGGTAACAACCCGTCCATGACGATCGTCGGTCGAGACGCGCGCGAAGGTCACCGGCCCACTCGGTGTACGCCCGGCGAGGGCGCCGTACGTGTTCTCTTCGCCAAGGACAGTGCCTAGGATGGGGGCCGTGCCCATCGTGATGTCCGGCAGGAAGGCCTTCGCCCAGTTACCACAATGAAAGAAGACGCACTTGTTGGGGTCGTCGCCGTAGTTGTTGTTCCAGTCGACCAGCGCGCTCGGCTTGCCCGAGGCGAGCTGGAGGGCGTACATCGTCACGGTGCCGGCCACGTCCACCTCGCACGCGCTTGGCATGAGCTTCTCGCTCATCATGCTCATGAGGGTGCAGCAGTTCACGCCGTAGTTCTGCTGCAGCGAGCTCCAGCACTGGATGGCGGAAGCGTCGAGATCCAGCCGTGTCATCCACTCGGTGACCACGACCCCGAACTTTGCCATCAGGAGCAACGCCGCATTCGGCACGCCTGGCGTGCCCGTGTATCCACCAATCTCGGACAGTTTCTGCGTGACCCGGAGGTCTCGATCATCGAGTCTGCGCGCGCTCTCGAGCACCTCGGAGAGGTCCAGCGTGCTGACGCTGATGCCGCTCGCCTCGAGGAGCTTCTCGCTGTACCGCGTGGTATTGAACGCGTTCGGGCGGGCGCCGATCGCGCCGACACGCGCGGTGCGGAGGCCTCGTGCAACGCGGCATACGGCGCAGAACCGCTCGAGCTCGGCGCGAAACTCGGCCGAGGATGGAGAGAGCGTGTGCCGCTCGGTCAGCGTGAAGGGGATCCCGTACTGACGGAGGTTGTTGCACACCGAGATCTTGCCGCAGTACGCGTCGCGCCGTCGCTCGACGTGCAGCTGCTTCACATCGTCGGGATAGGCTTGGACGAGGACCGGCACGTTCAGCTCAGCGAGCTTGAGCGTATCAGCGACCCCTTTCTCGTCGCCGAAGCTCGGCAGCGAGACGAGGACCCCTGCAATTCTGTGGCGGTGACGACGGAACAGCTCGGCACACGCTTTGGCGTGCGTCCACGTCTCGACGGCTCCCAGCTTGGTGGCTGACTCGTCGAGGATCACCGCCTCGATCTCGAGCGTCTCGAACAGCGCGAGGATGTCGCGGCGCGCCTCGGTCACGAGCTCGTCCGGAAAGAAGTCCCGGTTGCCGATGATGACGCCGAGCGTCATGGCCGCCATGGTCTATGTGCCTCCCACGCGCGCGCGAAGATGCCGAACTCATGCGCGTTCTCCGGCGTGACCAGCTCACAGTCGATCGCCTGCTTCTCGGGTTGCCCGGTCGATCCCGTCGTGATGTACGCGTGGGCCTGATCGACGGCCATGTGGGCGATCCGAGCCGCGGGCTGCAGCACGGTCGCCTGCATCTCGCCGGCCTTGATCGCGGCAATGGCATCGGGACTGCCGTCGAAGCCGACGACGAAGACGTCGCGCATGCCCGCGGCCTTGAGCGCGGCCGCGGCACCCAGCGCCATCGTGTCGTTACCGGCAATCACTCCCTTGATACC